>CAZKJV010000025.1:0-15933 GCA_964553175.1 uncultured Muribaculaceae bacterium
GGACTTTTGAGTGATGATGATTATAAATTTAAAGGTCGTGTTGAATACGATGAGTCGGGTGTCTTATTTTTAAAAGAAGAAGACCTTGATGATGTGAAATTAAACATAAAACAACCGAAAAAATTTGCAAAATCTTCTGTGTTTACCGATGAAAATTTATTTTTAAAACTTGAAGAACAAAAAAGAGGTGAAACTCCAAAAGTTGATGAATATTTAGCCTTGCCATTTTTCGGATCTTCTGAATATAAAGCAGGTAAAAATGTTACTTATGGAACAACTTTTGGAACTGATTTAGATAATGCACAAGTAGAATACAGAACAAAATTATTTGCAAAATACGACCATAGATTTTTTAGTTTTATGACAGCGGTCGGAAAAGATGCATATACTTCATCAGGAAGACAAATGAACAGTTTCTTTTTAGTCCCGGAATTAAAATTGGGTAAAAGTGTTTCACTTGTTGAATCTTTTAAAGCAAATCCCGATTATGACAGATTTAGAAATGAAGTTGTTTTAAGATATAAACCAAATATTAAAAATTCACGAGAAAATGTACAATTAGAGGCTGGTTTAAGCCAAACTTCATATTATAAAACAGGTAGAACTTATTATCAGTTTTCGGTATCAACAAAATTTAGATTTTAGAGTTGTCTATCCGTTAAAAGTATATTATAATTAGGGACAAGATGGACAAAAATAAAGATTTAAGTAGAAATAAAAGTAAAAATAAATATAAAGCAAAACGTACAAAATCTACAGGAAAGGTTACGACGCTTGATTCTGTTCGTAAAAAAGCAAAGGAAAAAAACAGTAAACGTAAAGCAAAATCAAATGTTTATTATTCTTTATTGACGATTGTTTTATTGATTTTTCTTGTTCAAATTGGGTTTAGTGCGTTGTTGAATATTTCAAAAACGATTTCTTATCAAACAAAAATCGTACAAATTAAAAAAATTCGTGATGATGCTGAAAATAAAAATAAAAGATTAAAACGAGAAATAAAAGATTTTTCAAAAACAGCAAGTTTAGAGGCTATTGCAAGAAATAACTTGAAAATGGCAGGAGAGGACGAAGTTTTAATCCTTATTAATGATAATGATTCAAACGAAGAAGCTGTTCAAAAAAAGAAAAAAGGAATGTTTAGAAATGGCAGATAATAGTAACGAAGTTTTAGATTATATAACAAAATCTTTTGATTTGAAAAGACAAGGTTTTTATAAACCTGCAATTGAAATGTTGTATAAGGCGTTAAGTCTTGAAAATAATAACGAAGAGATTCTTTCTCAATTGGCTGAATTGTATTATTTGCTTGAAAATAATCAAAGAGCGATAAATTATATTGAAAAAACTTTAGAGATAAATCCGTTGCATTCTGATTGTTTGAAATTGATGAAAGATATTTATTATAATGACGGAAATTATATTGAGGCTCAAAAGGCTGCGGTAAAAGTGTTTGAATTAAATCCGACCGCTGAAAATTTTGCTGATAAAATTCGCATTTTGAATAAAATTAACGATTTTGATACGGTGAAAAATTTAGAACATTCCAGTTTTGATTTTGACGATGAAATTTATTATCAATTTGCCGTTTCTCATTATCAAAACGAAGATTATAACGGGGCTATTTCATATTTAGAAAAAGCTCGAGAATTAAAGCCAAATGATATAAAAATAGAAATTTTGCTTGCAGAAATTTATTATTTGAATAATGAATTTGAAAAATCAAAAGAATTATTCTTGAAATATGAAAAGGAAGATGAAAACGCCGTTATAATGAACTATTTAGGTTTGTTTAAACTTGATGAAGATAAGGTTGAAGATGCAATTGCGTATCTTTTAAGAGCGGTGAGGTTAGACTCTCAAAATGCAAAATATGCTTTTAATTTGTCTAATGCTTATTTTGTAAACGGTTGGATTGATGAGGCAATAAAATACATGAATATTGCTATTTGCCTAGACCCTGAAAACTGTGAATATCGTTATTCTCAAGCTTATACATATTACTTAAATCAAAAATATGATAAATCTATAAGTGAATTGAATAATATATTTAAAATTAATCCAGAATATGTGAATGCAAAAATTTTACAAGCTTTGATAAAAAGTAAAACTGGCGATCCTGTGTTTGCAAAAGTTGAACTTGACGGCATTGTTAAATCTAATTCTAAAAATGAATTTGCATTGCATTCTTTGGCACAAGTTTGTGTTGATTTGAACCAAATCAGTTCAGCTTGTGGTTTGATGGAAAAAGTTGTAAACCTTGTTCCGACTTTGGTCAATAAATCAGAGTATGCAAATTTATTGATTGATAACAAATCTTATGGAGAGGCTCAAGAGGTTATTGAGCAGATTTTAGAGGAAAATCCTAAGTTTTTAGAAGGATATATTTTGCAAGCAAAAAATTATATTTATATAAAAGATTATGAAAATGCGTTTGAGTCTGCACAAGAAATAATTGAGATTGACCAAAATAATGCAAATGGCTATTTTTATAACGCATTAGCTTTATTTGAAATGGGAGATACAAATTTTGCCATAGAATCAATGAAAAAAGCGATTTCTTTAGATGTTAACAATGCAATGTATTATGTTCGTATGAGTGAATTTTATCAAAAAATTGGTGAATATGAAAATGCTTTAGCTTATGTAAGTGAGGCTGCAAGTATTGATGAATCTGCTCAAAATAAAGAGCTTTACGCAAAATTAGCAAGTATAGTTAGAAAAGGTAAAACTTAAAAAAGTTCGTGATAAAAAAGGCTCGTTTTTAAACGAGCCTTTTTTATATAAAATATTAAATATTACCTGTTGAACTATTTCTATCGTCTTCTAACGATTTTAAATCAATATCTTTTGCGTCATCGCCATAAGATAGATTTTGTTGTGGAATGTTGATTTCAACGTTAACATCTGCATCAACTACTTCAATATCTGTTTTTTGGTAGTCTTTGATTTTACCGTCTTCAAGTTTAACTTGAATAGAGTTATTCAAGAAATGTAATGCACAAACTTTTCCAAGTCCATCAGGTGTCATTACAGGAGAACCAACAGGTGGCATATCTTTTGCAGCCTCAATGTAATTTGAATATTCGTAATTTAAACAACATAAAAGTCTTCCACAAGTTCCTGAGATTTTCCCCGGAGTGATTGGCATTCCTTGGTCTTTTGCTAGTTTTACGTTTATTGAGCCGAATTTTTTCAAAAATGAGCAACAGCAAAATTCTTTACCACAAATTCCGCAACCTTCCATAATTGAGGTTTCATCTCTTACGCCGATATGACGTAAGTCAATACGAACACGTTTAAAAGTTTGTGTTAAATCTTTTAAAAGTTCACGGAAGTCAACTCTTTCTGGTGCTGTGTAATAAAATGTGATTTTTTTTCTATCAAAAGTAATTCTTGATTGAACTAAATTCATCACAAGTTTATGTTTTTCAACAAGAGCTTTGCATTTGAAGAACGCTTCAACTTCTTCTTTTTTTATTTCTTCAAGAGTTTGTTTATCTCTTTCGCCAAGAACTCTGATTACTGGGAATGCGTCTGGTTTTTGTTTGCTATTTTCCCACAATTTTGAAATAGCATCGTTTACGCAAATTGCTTTTAGTGCTTCTTCGCCTTTTTCTGTTCTGACAAGCACCATATCTCCGCAATTTAGTTCCATGTTTTCAGGAATATCAAGCGGATAATACATATTTTTTAAATATCTTACTGCAAACTTAGTCATTAGTATTTTTCTTCTTCTTTCAATTTTCTATTCATTAATTTGTTTAGGATTTCTTTTGGTGTAATATCTGTGTATAAAGCCTCGTAAATAGCTTCTGATACTGGAACTTCAATATCCATTTTTTTTGCTAATTCGCAAAGAGCTTTTGAAGTGTGTACACCTTCTGCAACGGAACCTAATTCTTTTAAAATATCGTCAATTTTCTTTCCTCTAGCAAGCATTGCACCTACTGTATGGTTTCTTGATAAAGGACTTGAACAAGTAGCAATTAAATCGCCCATTCCAGATAATCCGTATAATGTTGACGGATTTGCACCCAAACGAACGCTTACTCTCACGATTTCAGCCATTCCACGAGTTAATAAAGCACCGTTTGTGTTGTCGCCTAAATTCATTTCTGATGCGAAACCTGCAGCGATTGCAATTACGTTTTTCAAACTTCCGCCAAGTTCAACACCTGTAACGTCTGAATTTGTATATAATCTGAATTTACCTGAAACGTTAAGATGTTCTTGTACAAATTTTGCCGCTTCCATATCTTCTGATGCAACACAAGCCGCTGTCGGACAGCCGTTCAAAACTTCTTTTGCAAGTGTCGGACCTGATAAAATTACAAGTTTTTGTTCAGGTAAAACATCTTTAATAACGTCAGACATTGTCATTAATGATGGTAATTCAAGACCTTTTGAGGCATTAACTAGAATTTGTTCTGATTTTATACCTGCAGTTTTTAATCTTTCGCAAACACTTCTTGTTGCAACAGAAGCGATTACAGATAAAATTATATCGGCATTTTTAATTGCTGATTTTAAATCAGAGGTTACTTCAACTTTTTGTTGAAGTTGGATTTCCAAAGGTTTTGAGCAATGTTTATTTTTAACTAAATCTTCTGTTAAATCTTCTTCTCTTGACCATAAACAAACTTCATCAAAGTTGTCTGTTAATAACCATGCAAGAGTTGCTCCCCAGCAACCTGCACCCAATATAGTTAATTTCATTATTGATTATCCTTTTCTTTTAGCAATTTTCTTAAAACTCCGCTATGTTGTTTTAATTTTTGTCTTGCTGTTTCAATATCAGTTTGTAAAACAATTGTCGCAACGGCAGTTTTTACTTCCCAATTGCATTGTTCCAAAACTTCAAATGCTTTTGCGTGAGTTGTTTGTGCGATTTGTGCAACAATTCTGATTGCTCTGTCTTTTAATTTTTCGTTTGTTGGATTAAGGTCAATCATAAAGTTTTGATAAGTTTTACCAATTTTTATCATTGCACCTGTTGATAACATGTTCAAAACCATTTTTTGAGCAGAACCGGCTTTCATACGGCTTGAACCTGCAATAACTTCTGCACCGACTTCTACACAAATTGTTAACGATGCTTCTTCGCTTATTTTTGCTTGAGAATTACAAGTTATTGCAATTGTTTTTGAGTTTGTTTCGTTTGCTTGTTGAAGGACACCCAACAAATATTTTGGATTTCCGCTTGCAGAAATTACAACTGCAACATCGTTTTCTTTTAAGATTTTTGCATCGTTTATTCCTGCTTCAAAATTATCCTCTGCACCTTCAACTGCTGTTTTTATTGCACTTTCTCCACCTGCAATAATTCCTTGAACCATATCAGGTGAAACACTAAATGTTGGCGGACATTCAGACGCATCTAAAACACCAAGTCTGCCTGATGTTCCTGCACCAAAATAAATCAATCGTCCACCTTTTAAAAATTGTTTTGCAATCATATCAACAGCTTTAGCGATGTTTTTAAGTTCGCTTTCAACTGCTAATGCAACAAGTTTATCTTCTTCATTTATTTTTTGTACGATTTCCAAACTATTTAATAAATCAATATTTTTGGTATTTTCGTTTCGGAATTCTGTTATAATTTCGCTCATTAATTTCCCTAAACAAGTTTTACAAGATTTGCCATTTCAATTGCAGATTTAGCTGCATCAGAACCTTTATTTCCAGCTTTTGTTCCAGCTCTTTCGATAGCTTGTTCGATGTTGTCAGTTGTTAATACACCGAAGATTACTGGAACACAAGTTTCTAAACTTACTGCTGCAACGCCTTTTGAAACTTCTGCACATACATAGTCGTAATGACCTGTTGAGCCTTTGATTACTGCTCCAAGAGTGATGATTGCATCGTATTTTCCTGTTTTTGCAGCTTTTTTAGCCAAAAGTGGAATTTCAAATGCTCCTGGAACCCAAATTATATCAATATTTTCTTCAGATACACCATGTCTTTTTAATTCATCGATTGCACCTGATAATAATTTTGAACCAATAAATTCATTAAATCTAGAAATTACTATGCAAAATTTTTCGTCTTTTGCTACTAATTGACCTTCGATAGTTTTCATTAAAATATCTCCTTTATATGTCTATTGTACAACAGATGCAAGATATTACAATAGCGGAGAGAAAATCTTATAAAAAATATACAACCCGGAAACGATAAGTAAAAGTCCGCTTAATTTTAATAAAATCTCTGAAATTTTGATAAAAGATTGCATATTTTTGACAGTTGAGGTGAAAACTCCCGCTAAAATTAAGATTAAACCTTGTCCAATTGCAAAAAGGAATAACATTAAAATTGCAAATAAAATGTTTTCAGAAACAGAGGCAAATGCCATAATTCCTGCTAATATCGGCGTAGAACAAGGAGTTCCCGCAAGTGCGAATAACATACCTATCAAAAATGGGTATAAAAACGCATATCCACCTTTATTTTGAGGGATTGCTTTTACTAAAACCGGAAAATCAAAATCAAGAATATCCAATAATTTTAACCCCATTACAATCAAAAATGAAGCGATAATTAATCCGAAATAACTTCCGAAGAAAGAAATAAAAACTTTTCCGGATACTGCACAAATTATTCCGATTGTCGTAAACACAACTGCTGTACCTAAAATGAATACAAGCATTTTGAAAAATGTCAAAATTGGTTTATCTTCTGAATATCCGCCAATATAACCGATAATTATCGGTAACATTGATAAGGAACAAGGGCTTATAGATGCGATTAGTCCTCCAAAAAATGAGGCTAAAAGCATTGTTATTTCAAATTGTTCTTTGTTAACGCTTTGCGTTAATGTATTTATAAAATCTATCATATTATTCTATTAACTCATCAAAATATTGTTTCAAAGTTTCTTTATTTACAAAGCCTTCTGTTCTTCTAGTTTCATTTCCGTTTTTATCTATAAAAATTAGAGTCGGAACAAGTGAAATGTCGTATTTATCAATGGCTTCGGTTGTGTTGTTGTCGTTTGAGTCAACATTATATTCTAAAATTACGACTTGTTTTTCGTATTGAGGAGTTAATTCTTCTAATGCATCTTTTAATTTTTTACAGTCACTGCATAATTTTGATGAAAATTTTATTACGTAAGGTTGTCCTGCAACAGCCTTTTGTGCTTGAACAGTTCCTGAAGATGAAAGAATTGCGTATGCAACAATCGGAATTATAAATATTAAAGCAATAATAATTAGATTTTTTTTCATAAAGTTCTCCTTTTTAAATATAGAATACTATAAAAAAATTTTATTGCTAACCCCAATAAGATAAAATAAAAAAGACGCCTCGGCATTGCCGAGGCGTCCTCTTTTCTTAAAATTCCTGTGTACCGAAATTTTATGAAGAGAATGTTTTGAATGTTGTTTCGACATTCTTTTGAATAACGCTTTTTACTGCTTCCATTTCTGTTGAAAGGGCTTTTTGTTCGGTATCTAGTTGTTTTAATCTTAATTCAAGAGTTCTGTCTTGAACTTGAATTAATGAAGTTTTTGAGTTGATGTCTGCTAATTCTTTTTCGTATTGCATAACATCATAGTTATATTGTTGCATTGCGTTTTCATATTCAACTTCATCTGTTTTTGTTTCAGAATTTAATGCGAATGATGTGCTAGTGTTTTCAAGCTTGATATTTTGAAATCTTCCTGTGCCTGATGCATCATCAAGTCTTGCATATTCTGTAGTTGTAACCTTTTCAGTTATGTTTGTTGCATAATATTGGTTTAAGATTGTTTGATAATCAATTGTCGATGAGATTTGGTAATTGTTGTTTACTTGATTTTTAATACCTGTAATTTCGCAAGCATCTAATTCTGCTTCAGTTGCAAATAATGTTTTACCGTTTTTGCTGTATACCCATAAATCTTCATCATCAATGCCCGCCAATTCAGGATAATCGTGTCGGATTTGTTCTAACGCTGTTTTTTGAACAAGGTCATTAGGGTTGTAACGTTCTGCTTTAGAGTTTCCTACTTTGTATGTATAGTCATCTTCTAAAGCTTGAGCGTATTTTAAATCGTCTGTTTGTTGAGTTTTTACAGCTTCTAAGTCTTCTTTCTTACAGAATGTTTTTACGCCTGTTGCATCTTCGTTTTTGTACATATTTTCAATATCATCAATTTTGATGATACCTTTGTTTGCCAATTCTTTTAATGCTTGTAAATCATCATCGGTACAAGCTTTGAATTCTGTTGGGTTTGCACCTTGTGCATCTGTAACAGTGTAAGTCTTTTTAGTGTTGTCATAAGCAACGTTAACGTTTTGCTCAACGCCTTCAGTTGTTCTGTAAGTGTTAATTTTTTGAACTTGAGGGTTTGTATTCTTTTCAAGAATACCTTTGTAAACATCTTGATTATAGTGGTAAGTAACAAGATAGTTATATTTTTCGCCGTCAATTTCTTTGTCAACTTGTTGCCAACTATCTAATTCATATTCGTTGTAACCGTCAGAGAACGCATATTGTTGTTCTGTGTAATCGGTTGTTTTAGGTGCTGTTGGCACTTGAAGTGCTAGCATTCTATTCCATAGGTCTGCGGATTGGTTTGCCAATGCCGTACGTGCTTGGTTAATTTGTTGTCCTTCATATTCAACGTTGGTTTTTCTTGCGGTTAACCCCAAGTAACGTGCTTGTGATGCAGCCATGCCCATAAGCGTACCTCCATTTTATCCATATCGTGTCTATGTCTTGATTATAATGATATTATTTTAAATATCAATATTTTTTGAAAAATTTGGGTTAAACAGTTGAGATTAAATGTCTTCGGGAATAAAAATAACACAATCTTCAAGTTGGTTTCTGATTTCATCGTAATTTCTTTTGAGTTTTACGTGTTTTTGGTATTCTCGGACAATATTTATAACGTCATCTGAGGTCATTTTAATAAGTCTTCTTTTTCCTTCTTCGTTTTCAATAATTCTTGCCATTTGTCTTTCTCCTTTATGAAAAAGTTATCGACAAAAAAGGGCTGACCTTTAATAAAATCAACCCTTTCGCTTAGGAAATTATATTCAGATTTTAATCTTTTATTGAAACAGATAGACCTTCCATAATGTTTAGAAAATCTTCTGTTGGAAGTGTAGACATTGTTTTTATTGCATATTTTAGGTCTTTGTTTGTGTCATACCAGCGTCTTTCGTTTACGCTTTGTTGATATAAGCCTAGAACTCTGTCAATGCCGAGGCTCAAAACAGGTTCTTCCTCTTCACGGTGAAGTTCTTTTATTTGTCTAACGATTTCTATTAAGTCCGCAGATAGTCTACGTCTGGATTCGTTATCCAGTTTTTTTAGTATTTCAAAAGCTCGAATAGCTTCATCGTGTTCGTCATACCATCTTCTTTTATTGTCCATAAAAATATCCCTTTTTTAAAATGATAGCTTTTTTTTTAAGAAAGGTCAACTATTTTTCAAGATGTAAAAAAAGTGATACAATATCATAATCGGATTATACTATGCAAAGAATTTTTCGTTACATTTTAATATTGTTTTTTATTTGTACGCAATTTGCTTTTGCGGACGAAAAGATTTCTGCGGTTAGTTATGACGTTTCGGCAAATATGTTGTTTTTGTCGTCAACTTTGAATGAAAAACAAACTGAAAGCATAAAATTTGTAAAACTTTCAAATCCGAATAGAGTTTATTTTGATATTCCAAATACTGTTTTAGCAATGGAGAAACAGAATTATCAAATATCTTCCGGTGGTGATTTACGTCAAATTGTTGTGTCGCAAAATTCTACAAATCCAAATGTTGTGCGTGTAGTTATTTATTTTTCAGAAAATTATAACACCGAAAAATTAAAACTTTTGAGGCTTAATAACAATATTATTGTTACTTTTAATAATCAAATTTGTTACGATGCAAATTATATGCACACTTCTTATCGTGATGAAAAATTTGAAAATACCGATTATTATTCGTTTATTTCAATGACAGCACAAGTTGTAACCGCAAGTGAAAAACCTTTGACCTCTGTAAATACGTCGGAAAAAGTTTTAAGTCAAATTCAGCAAGCGTTTGATAATTCGACTGTTCCAGTGAATGTGAAAACTTCTTATCAAAATGCCAATGTAAAAGTTGTAAAAAAAGATTTTGTCTTAAAAACGAGATATTATTTAAAAAATATTTCTGCAAAAAGTAACGGAATTTTGTTGAACGGTGTAGGTTCTTTTTCAATGGAGAAACCTATTTTGTTGGGTTCGCCAAGCCGTTTAGTTTTTGATTTGCCGAACACATATACTGCACCTGCAATTCGTTCAAAAACTTTTCAATACGGGACAGATACGATAAGAATAGGTCAATTTGAGGCAAACAAAGCGAGAGTTGTTATAACAACTGAAAATGCTGATAAATATATTCCTGTGTATTCAGCTGATAACCAGTCAATTTTGATTGCAAACAAGGATACAATGGCTCACGACAATCTCACGACTATAAAAACTAATTTGACTTCGACAAGAGTTACAAGAACTAATGATACGAATTACGGATTAAATTTTTATTTTAGTAAACCGGTTGTTTATTCTGTAAAACGTGATAATTCAAATTTGACCATATATTTCTTTAATGCGGTTCAATATAATGACCAAGATTTTAAATCAACAATTAGAGGTACTGAAATGACTTCATCGAGAATTGATTTAATGCCTCGTATCGGGTTAAGATATTCAATTCCGTTGGAAAAAGATGACATTATAAAAGTTTATACGGGTGCTGATGCAAGAACGATAAAATTAGCCATAAAAGGTACGAAAAAAGAGGTTACAACAAGCAGAGTTCCTGAATCAACGGTAACACTACCAACGATAAACCCAGAAAAAATTAAAAAACCTCGTAAATCGGGCGAAAAAGTCGTTGTAATTGACCCTGGACATGGCGGTACTGATTGTGGTGCAACTCGTTCGGGTATATATGAAAAAGATATTACAACTGATGTTTCAAACCGTGTTGCTCAAATTTTACGCTCAAAAGGTTATAAAGTTCATATGACTCGTGATGAGGATAAAGATGTTTCTTTGCAAGATAGGGTTACTTTTGCAGAGGAACACGACCCTGATATTTTCGTAAGTATTCACGTAAATTCAAGTGAGGGTACAACAGCATCGGGACTTGAAACTCACTATTATCACGATTACAGTATCGGACTTGCAAAAACAGTTCACTCATCACTTGCAAAGGGTGTAAAATCTAAAGATAGAGGCTTGTTTAAATCTAAATTTTATGTTATAAATCATACGACAATGCCTGCAATTCTTGTTGAAATTGGATTTATTTCAAATGACGAAGAACGTGCGGATATGGTTTCTGCAAAACGTAAACAGGCAACGGCAAAAGCAATTGCAGAGGGGATAATTGACTATTATAAGCAACAACCAAAAGAACAGTAATGACAAAAATAAACCGATAGCAGTTTTTGATTCAGGTGTCGGTGGACTTACTGTGTATGAAAAATTAAAATCAATATTGCCAAATGAAGATTATATTTATTTTGGTGATTTGAAAAATTGTCCTTATGGGCAAAAATCAAAACAACAATTGATAGATTTAACTTCTGTAATTTTTGATTATTTTAAATTACAAGAGGTGAAAGCAGTTGTAATGGCTTGTAATACTACATCTGCAAATGTTTATGATGAGTATAAAAATTCGTTTGATTACAAACTTTATCCGATAATTCAAACTTGTGCAAAGGTGATTTCAGATTTACCAATAAAAAGATTGGGAGTTTTTGCAACTTCAGCAACAATTGCATCAGGGGCTTATAAAAAAGAAATTAATTCATACAATAAAGGTATTGAAGTTTTTGAAATGTCTTGCCCTGGTTGGGTTCAAATCGTTGAGAGTAATAAGCAAAACGAAGATTTGAGTATTGAATTAATAAAAGAAAATCTTGATAGAATGCTTGAAAATAATCCAGATAAGATAATTTTGGGTTGCACGCATTATCCGTTTTTACTAGATGTTTTGTCGAAATTTGCACCTCGTGAAATGTTTATTGACCCGTCAGTTTATTTTGCTGAATATATTAAAAATGACTTGGAAAAAATGAATTTGTTAAATGATAATGGTGGAAAAGAACAATTTTTGGTGAGTGCAAATCCGAAAGAGTTTAAAACCGCTGCGGAAATGTTCTACAAATTGCAAAATGAACCTGAGTTAATAGAATTTGCAATGGTTTAATAAGTTCGCCTTTGCTATTAATTGAAAATAATACTCAAATTTCATGTCATTCTGAACTTGGTTGACTGCTTTTTTCAAAATCTTTGATTTTGTGAAAAATGTCAGGTTTTCCACAGAATCTAGCTAAAATACGGATATTAAATAGATGCTGAAATAAATTCAGCATGACGTGGAGTGCGTGTATTTATTTTTAACTACTGGATTGCTTCACTTCGTTTGCAATGATAATGTTTAGAAATTGTAAGTCCTACTTGTCGTTAAACGAGAGTGAGTGAAAAGAATGTAAGTGACGAAGTAATTCGGTAAAAATAAAAATAGTTTTTTGCACAAAAGATAGGCGGTTCGATTGTAATCGAACCGCCTATCTTTATATTATTCTTTTAAATTATAAATTCAAAAGTTCTTTAACTTCTCTACGTTTAACTTTTCTTGTTGTAGTTTTTGGAAGTTCTTCTTTGTGAACGATGATATTAATTGGACGTTTGTAAGGAGCTAGGTAATTTGATAATTGTTTTACTTCTTCTCTTACAAGTCTATTAAGTTCTTCATCAGTTTTGTTTGCCATATAAGATTCTTTTGGAACGATTATAGCTACGATTTCTTCAGTACCGTCTTTTGAACCGCCAGAACGAGATGAACCCATTACACAAGTTTCTGCGAAGTTATCGCTTGCATCTAAAACAGCTTCAACTTCTTCAGGGAATACTTTTTTACCGCCTGATAATACAATCATGTTTTTAAGTCTTCCTGTGATGTGAATGTGGTTGTCTTTGTCTAAGTGTCCGATGTCACCTGTGTGTAACCAGCCGTCTTCATCAATTGTTTGTGCTGTCAATTCAGGTTGATTGTAGTAACCCTTCATTACGCAAGCACCTTTTAATTGGATTTCGCCTGTGTTTTTATCGATACGGCATTCAAAACTTCTTAGAGGTTTACCTACTGATGTGTAGTCGTTACGTTTGTCATAGTTTACTGAAACAACAGGGCTTGTTTCTGATAAGCCGTAACCTGCGTAGATTTTGATACCAATTGTTTCAAAGAAGTTTGCAACATTTTTATCAATTGGAGCACCACCGCAGATGCAACCGTTGAAGTTACCGCCGAATTTATCGTGGATTTTTTTGAAAATCATTTTTCTTACTCTCATTGATGGAATACATTTTGCAATGTTAAACATTATTGAGAATATTCTTTTTGTTGTTGGATTTGCATTGATTTCGCTTTCAATACCGGCTTTTAATAATTTTAAGAAAGCTGGTACTACAATCATTAATTTTACTTGTTTTTCTCTCATAATCATTAATACGTCTTTTGGTTTTAATGATTGAGTGTAGAATACTGAAAGTCCCCAATATAAGAATGCTGAAAAACCAACAGTCATTTCAAATAAGTGGTTCATTGGTAAAATTGATAAAACAGGCGTTTTTTCGCCAACTTTAATAAAGTTAGGGAAAACTTCTTCAATATCTTTCATTTGAGTAAGCATGTTTCTGAAAGAAATTTCAACCCCTTTAGGATTTCCTGTTGTTCCAGATGTATAAATAATGAAAGCTGAAGATTTTGAGCCTCTGTGTCTCCATTTGCAGTTTGGAGATGAATTAATTGTATATAAGCTTGGTAAGTTCAAATTGTAAGTTGGTTCGTCCATTACAACGATGTGTTTAATAGAATCAACTTCTTTTTGGATTTCTAATGCTTTTTCAACGTAATGTTGAGATACGAATAATACGTATGGTTTGCAATCTGAAAGAATTGAGATTAATTCATATTTTGTAAGTTTGATGTCTAGAGGTACTGTTGTTGCACCTGATAAAATAGATGCAAATACACAAGCACCATATTCAGGTTTTGATTCTGAAAGAATTGCAATTCTGTCATTTTTTTGAACTTGTAGTTCTGTAATCAAGTAACTTGCAATTTTTCTTGACATAAAACCAACGCCTTTGTAAGTGAATTCCTTCCAGCCGTACGCAGTTTTGATACCTAAAGCGGTTCTTTCTCCGTAAACTTCAGTTTTGTCCTCAAGTAGTAATAAAACGTTGTTCTTTCTATATTTCATAATTCCATCCTTAAAAATGTTGTGCTAAAGCACATTACTCCCATACTGTTATTATAAGTCACTAAAAATTTTACGTCAATTTTGCAAGGTACTACATATATATATATTTACATGTTTTGAAAATTTTTCTAATTTGTTTAGTTGAATTGTTATTTTACAGCTAATACGTATGTATGAAATTGCTTTTTTTTAATGTAAAAAAATCTTAACATACCGTATAATAATCATGAATATTATTGACTTTTAACCAAACGTCATTAATTAAGAAAAGAGAGTAAACTCAAATACAAAGTTAGCAGTTTATAAGATAGGAGAAGACACTATGGGCATGGCAGCATCACAGGCGAGATATTTAGGTCTTACCGCAAGAAAAACCAATGTTGAATATGAAGGTCAACAAATCAACCAATCCCGTACAGCTTTGGGTAATCAGTCTGCAAGTTTGTGGAATCAAATGCTAAGTTTAACTGTTCCGACAGTACCAAGCGTTACTGATTACACGACATTGCAATACTCATTCGATGACGGAATTAACATTTACACTATTTCTGATATGCAATCAGTGGACAAAAAAGACGCAGATGGCACAGAATACAACAAACTTGTTACTTACTACTTCTTTGAAGATGTTTACAAAGGTGTTGAAACAACTAACTCAAATCCACAAGCTCAAAAACTTGTTGATTTCACAAAAGTTGATGTTCCTAATGGATTGAAAATCACAACAACTGACGCTGGTGGCGGTGCATTTACTTACACTTACCAAATGGACGATGGTGCAGGTGGATATACAGATGTTACATTGACAGAAGTTGCTGACACTGAATCAGATGCTTATAAAAATTACTTGAAAGCAAATGGTATTGATGCATTAGGTGCAGGTGAAAAATTATATCAATTTGGTAATGAACCAAATGTTCAATTTATCGCATTAACTGATGCTCAATATCAACCAACAACAGCAGGTGATTCGTTGATGACATCTCAAACTATTTCATCAACAGGAACTTACATGTTGGGTAACTCAAAAGCTTCAGTAGTTGATTTCTCTGATAAAACAAGTTTAGTTGACCAAACGGCAATTGAACAAATTATTAACGATTTCGGTAGTGCCGGTGGTATCACTAGAGAAATGGTTGAAGCCGGTCAAGTTTACAAATATGAAAAGAACGGTAATACATATTATGTAACTCAAGCCGAAATGGACGATTGTATTGCAAAAACTAAACATACAGAAGAAGAATATGCAATTTCATCAGGTATTGATTTCCAACCATCAATGACTCAATATTATGCAACTACAATGAAAGAAAAAGTTGAAAATACTGATTACGCAATTATGGACGATGCTTCTGGTTCTGGACGTTATGCAAATATGAAATTGAAAAATATGAGCACAAACTTCATTCTTAATGCAGAAGAAACAACAAATGAAGCTGCATATAATGATGCGATGAATCAATACAATTATGATTTGAATCAGTACGAAAAACAAATGGCAGACATCAATGCTAAAACATCGTTAATTCAAGAACAAGACAGAACTCTTGAATTGAGATTGAAACAGTTGGAAACAGAGCAAAAAGCTTTAACAACTGAAATGGAAGCCGTTAAGGGCGTACTTCAAAAGAACGTCGAATCAACTTTCGGTACATTCAAATAATAGAATTATTAGAAG
>CAZKJV010000026.1:0-15727 GCA_964553175.1 uncultured Muribaculaceae bacterium
ATTTATGATAAAATCATAATATGAAAAGATTTTTTGTTTATTTGAGAAAAATAAAAGAAATGGACGCAAAGAAAAAAGCTTACGCAATAGGCTTTTTAATCTTTTGTATGGTCTTGTTATGGGCATTTTTATCTGCCGAATTTTTAACAAGTGGATTTTCTCGTTCAATGATTAAGACGGGTAAAAATCGTCAAGAAATAGATGTTTCAAGCATGATTTTGACTGAAACAAAAGAAGATACTAAGTTTTGGGAAATTTATGGCGAAACAGGTTCTTATAACAGTGACCAAAAAATTGCGTTATTAACAAATGTAATCGGTAATTTTTACAAAGATAACGAAGTTGCAATGAGCTTTGAATCAAGTCAAGGCACATACAATGAAGAAAAAAATCAAATTATTTTGTATAATAACACATTTATTGTGCTAAAAGACGGAACATCTTTGAATGCGGATAGACTTGTTTGGTCAGGTTCTGACAAAGATATTATTGCAAAAGGTAATATCAAAATTAATAGGAATGGTGAGCTTGTAGCAACAGGTGAAGAGGTGATTATTAATTCAAATTATGACCATTTTATTTTAAAAGGTTCAACCGTATCAAAAATATTTGATAAAAAATCTAAAGTAAAAAATGAACAATCAACAAAGGGGATTTTATTCTAATGAAAAAAATAATATTAACGGCATTAATAATGTTATTCGGGTTTGGAACTGTTGCGATGGCAACTGACTTAATAATTGATTCTAAAACTCAAAGTTATAACGAGAAAGAAAATAAAATAAAATTTGACGGAGATGTAAGAGTTAAACTTGATGATTTGCACGTTGAAAGTGATACTGCAGATATTTCAGTTACAAAAAATAATAAGTTAGATACTGCAACTTTCCATAACAAACCTTATGCATACCAAGTCCAAAACAACAAAAAAAGAGAAGTTAAGGCAAATATTTTAAAAGTATCTTTGATTACAAAAGTTGTAAGAGCAGAGGGTGATGCTCAATCTATTTATACCGATGGTAAAAATCCGATAGTTATGATTACAGCAGATACTCAAGAATATGATTTAAAAACAAACGCAATGACTGCAACTGGTGGTGTAATTATTAAGTACAAAGATGTTCAAACTTTCTCTGACAAAGCAGTTATAAAAACAACTAAAAAAGGTGATATTAAAAAATTAGATTTATATGGTAATGCAAAAATTCAAGAAAAAGTAAGCAATGCTGAAGCTGATCATTTTTCTTATGATGCAAGCTCTGAAGAACTTTATGCAGAGGGTAATTCAAAAACTCATACCGAAATGGAAGATGGTAAATCTTTAACTATAAGAGCTCGTTATCAACAATACAGCAAAAGACAAAATATTTTTAATGCAAGTGGAAATGTTCAAGTTTGGTACGATAATTATTATGCAAAAGGTCCAAAAATGTCTGTTTTCCCTGATAAAACAACAAATAAATTTAACGAAGTATATTTCAACGGTCGTTCATTCATAAATGAAGGTGATAAAACTATTTACGCTGATAAAATAAGAATGATGTTGAAACCTAAAGACTTTAAAGCAGAAGGAAATACCAGAACTGTTATTCGTAACATAAAGTCTAGTGATTCTTCTTTAGGAGAGATGAAATAATGTCAGAACAATTAGATAAAGCTTTAGAATTTTTTAAAAACAGACAATATAAAGAAGCTATTGATAATTTCCAAGTAGTTTTGGAAAATGAAGAAGAAAGTGCTGAAATTTATAATAATATTGGCGTTTCTTATTCAAATTTAGGTGATTACAAAAATGCTGAAAAATATTTGAATAAAGCTTTAAAATTAAATTCAACTTTACCGCAAATTTATTTGAATATGTCTGACGTTTATCATAGACAAAACGAAATTGCTCTTGCTATTGAATGTTTAAGAGCGGGTGAAATAGCTTTACCTGATAACACTGTTATTCCGCATTATTTAGCAAGAATTTTAATGGAAGATGCTCAAAGAGATTTAGCAATTGACGAGTTAGACAAAATTCTTGAAAAAGAACCTGAAAATTATGATGCTTATTATGATTTAGCACGTATTTATTTTGATATGGGTAATTGGAATGCGGCAATTGACAATTTTGAAAATATTTTAGAGTTTAAAGACCAAAACGAATTAATTTATTTTTATTTAGCACAAGCTTATGAAGCGAACGACGAAATTGATAAAGCAATTTCAAACTATTTGAAAGCAACTGCAGTGAATAATCATTTTCACCCTGCATTTAAAAAATTAGGCATATTATTTATGGCTCGTGGTGATTTTGAGGACGCAATTGAATATTTTGAAGATTATGTAAAATTTGATATTCCAGAAGAAGAAAAGCAGACCGTAAATAAACTGATAGACAGAATAAAATCTGAAAAAGGTGTCTAATGGATAAATATTGGGTAGGTTTATCAAGTGTAGAGTCTTTGGGAAGCAAGTTTATTCTTGATTTGTATACCCATTTTGGAAATATTGAAAAAGCTTTTTATGCAACATCTAAAGAATTATCTCAAATAGAGGGATTAAGTGTTAAAAAGGCTGAAAAATTCTTAAATCTGCGTGATAAAATTGATTTAGATAAAACTTACGATTATGTTGTAAATAATAATATAAAAGTTTTAACTTACGAAAATCCAAATTATCCAAAATTATTAAAAGAAATTGCTGATGCACCCGCAGTTCTTTATGTAAAAGGTTCGTTAGAGTCTTGTAATTTAGATAAAACTCTTGCCGTGGTAGGTTCAAGAAGAGCTTCTTTTAATGGGAAAGACTCATTAAAAATTGTTTTAAAAGATTTATCAAATACGGATATTTGTATCGTTTCAGGTTTGGCAAGCGGAATTGATACAACGGCACATTACACTGCGATAGAAAATAATATTAAAACGATAGGTGTTATCGCAAGTGGTTTTGATTATATTTATCCAGAAAGTAATAGGGAGTTGTATAAACTTATTGAAAACGAAGCTGGTGCGATAATAACTGAATATTATCCGACATTTGAACCTTTAAAATTCAGATTTCCGGAGAGAAACAGAATAGTTACTGGGATAAGTTATGGAACTTTGGTTGTTGAGGCTGCGTTAAAAAGTGGTGCTTTAATTAGTGCGAATTTAACTTTGGAACAAGGGCGAGAATTAATGTGTATTCCAGGGTTAATATCAAATCCAAATACAAAAGGTATTTATAATTTAATTAAAAACGGGGCATCAATTGTAACCGAAGGTGAAGATATTTTAAGTACATTGAACTGGGAAATAAAATTACCAGAACAAATGAAATTAATATATGATGTTAATGAAGATGAGCAAAAAGTCCTTAATTCAATAGAAATTGAACCGAAAGGATTTGATGAAATACAGGGATAAGTTATGGAACTTTGGTTGTTGAGGCTGCGTTAAAAAGTGGTGCTTTAATTAGTGCGAATTTAACTTTGGAACAAGGGCGAGAATTAATGTGTATTCCAGGGTTAATATCAAATCCAAATACAAAAGGTATTTATAATTTAATTAAAAACGGGGCATCAATTGTAACCGAAGGTGAAGATATTTTAAGTACATTGAACTGGGAAATAAAATTACCAGAACAAATGAAATTAATATATGATGTTAATGAAGATGAGCAAAAAGTCCTTAATTCAATAGAAATTGAACCGAAAGGATTTGATGAAATACAGCAAGAAACAAATATAAAAACTGATGATTTGTTGACATGCTTGACAACATTAGAGCTTAAGGGCATAATAAAACAAGTAGAAGGGGATAGATACCAAAAGGTTTAGATTAATGGCAACAAAAAAAACAACAACTAAATCGGAAGATTCAACTAAAAAAAGTACTGCAAGAGCATCAAAGAAAAATGAAAAAGCTCTTGTTATAGTCGAATCTCCCGCAAAATCAAAAACCATAAAAAAAATATTAGGTGATAATTATACAATTGAAGCAAGTTTTGGACATATCAGAGATTTTCCAAAGAATGTTTTGGGGTTTGATGTTGCAAAAAACTTTGAACCTAGTTTTGTCGTAATTCCAGAAAAGAAAAAAGTTGTTGATAAGTTAAACGAAATTGCAAAAAAATGTGCAAAAGTTTATCTTGCTTCCGACCCCGACCGTGAGGGAGAGGCAATCGCTTGGCACGTAAGACAAGTGTTAAAGATTGATGATGATAAAATTCAACGTATTGAGTTTAACGAAATTACACCAAAAGCGGTTAAACATGCGGTAGAAAATCCTAGAGAAATCGATATTGATAGGGTAAAAGCTCAGCAAACAAGACAAATTTTAGATAGATTAGTAGGTTACAAAATAAGCCCTGTATTATGGGAAAAATTAAGAAATAACCATCTTTCAGCAGGTCGTGTTCAATCTGTTGCTCTTCGTATGATTTGCGAAAGAGAAGACGAAATTGAAGCATTTGTTCCTGTTGAATACTGGTCAATTTCTGCTGATTTGGAAAAAGAAAAAACAAATTTTGAAGCAGAATTACAAAAGTATAAAGATAAAAAAGTTGAAATTTCAAATGAGACAGACGCAACAAAAATTCTTGAATATTTGAATGAAAAAACAACAGAATTTGTAGTTGATAAAATTACAAACAGAGAAACAACTCGAAAACCGTCGCCACCTTTTATAACTTCGACTTTACAACGTGAAGCTTCTTCGAAGTTAGGTTATGGCGTTGCAAAAACAATGCAAATTGCACAAAAACTCTATGAAGGTATTGAACTAGGTACAGATGGTGCAGTCGGTCTTATTACATATATGAGAACGGACTCTGTAAGAATTTCTGATGATGCACAAGCGTTAGCCAAAGATTTTATTATAAATAATTACGGTGAAAAATATTATCCGCAAACGCCGAATAATTATGTAAAATCAGGTAAAAAGAATGTCCAAGATGCTCACGAAGCGATTCGTCCATCTTATCCTGATAAAACTCCGCAAAGTTTAAAACCTTATCTTACAAGTGAACAGTTTAGACTTTATAAATTGATTTGGGAACGTTTTATGTCTTCTCAAATGCAAAATGCTACGATATCAAATACATCAATTGATATTAAAGCTGGAGATTATACATTTAAAACAGGTACAAGTTCAGTAATTTTTGATGGATTTTTGACTCTTTACTCTGAAGATGAAGAAAGTATTAAAAAATCTATTCCGGAAATGAAAAAAGGTGATGTTTTAAAACGTAAAAAAATAACTCCAAAACAACATTTTACTCAACCTCCGCCAAGATTTAGCGAAGCTTCTTTAGTTAAAGCGTTGGAAGAACATGGAATAGGTAGACCGTCTACGTATGCTCCTATTATTACTAAAATTCAAACAAAAGGTTACGTTGAAAAAATTGAAAAGGCTCTTGCTCCGACTTTATTGGGTAGAACTGTTTCAAAACAATTAGTAGCACATTTTAAAGATGTAATGGATTATGAATTTACGGCAGGCATGGAATCTAAATTAGATGATATTGCTGAAAGAAAAGCCGTATGGAATAATGTTTTAAAAGATTTTTATGAACCGTTTGTGAAAATCGTTTCTGATGCAAAGCAAAATATGGAACGAATAAGTATCGAAAGTGATGTTGTTTGTCCAAATTGCGGAAGAAATATGGTTGTAAGAACAAGTCGTTTTGGTTCTCAATTCCTTGGCTGTTCGGGTTATCCCGAATGTAAAACAATGATGCCGTTGAATTCAAAACCTGAAGACACTGCAGAACCTGAGGTTTGTGAAGAAAAGTGTGAAAAATGCGGTTCTGATATGATTTTTAAGGTTGGACCATACGGAAAATATATGGAATGTACAAACCAAGAGTGCAAAACTCGTAAGAGAATTGTCGTTACAACAGGTGTAAAATGTCCAAAATGTGGCGATGGTGAAATCGTACAAAGAAAATCAAAATATGGAAAAGTATTTTATGGCTGTAATAAATATCCTGACTGTGATTTCGTTTTATGGAATGAACCGACAGGTGATGTTTGTCCGGACTGTGGCTCACTTTTAGTTAAAAAAGTTTTGAAAAAAGGAACTTTTGTTGAATGTTCTTCAAAAACTTGCAAGTATTCAAAGGAGCTTGAAAATGTATAAATTAGGTTTAATTGGATATCCTTTAGGACACTCAATTTCTGCGGTTATTCAAAAAGCAGGGTTTGAAAGTATTGGAGAAAGCGGAACTTATGATATTTTAGAAACTCCGCCTGATACTTTGATTGATAGAGTTAAATTTTTAAAAATAAACGAATATGATGGCTTTAATGTTACAATTCCATTGAAAGTTCCTATTTCATTGTTTTTAGATGAAATTGATGAAACTGCAAATATGGCTGGTTGTGCGAATACTATAAAAATCAATCCTGACAGAAGTTTTAAAGGTTATAATACTGATATTTATGGCTTTTGGGCTGCATTACCAAAAACAGCTGATTTAAACGGAAAAACTGCAGGTATAATTGGTACTGGTGGGGCTTCAAGAGCTGCAACTATTGGACTTATTCAAGCCGGAATAACGGAAATTAATTATTATTCAAGAAATATTATTAATTCAGCGGAAATGATTAATTCAATGCGTGATTTGTTCCCTGAAATTAAATTTAATAGTTATCAAATTCAAATGATTAGAGATTTATCTGATTTATCAATTTTGGTAAATTGTACGCCTGTTGGTATGCGTGGCAATTCAATGGATCAATCACCTGTTTCAAGATTTGATATTGCAAAAATGAATAAAGATGCAATTGTTTATGATGTTATTTATAACCCAACAAAAACATTATTATTGCAATATGCTGAAGAAAACGGTTTAAAAACGGTTAATGGTCTTGACATGCTTATTTATCAAGGTGCAAAAGCTCTTGAAATTTGGACAGGCAAAAAACCTGACGTGCAAACGATGAAAATTGCTGCACTTCAAGCTCTTTAGTTTTTTTATTTTTTGTGAAATTCAATTTAATCTAATCTAAGCTGAGTTTATTTTTTAGACTCTGGTAAATTTTCAGGGTGTGATGGTTTGTTAGTTCTATCTTCTGCGTTAGATAAATCAACAACTTCTTCACCAAACATTAAATTTTTACCAATTGCTTTTTCTAAATTTGCTTTTGCTGAATTAAATTGATATAAAGCGTTGTAATATGATAATTGAGCGTCTAAGTAAGCTATTTGAGCATCTTTCAACTCAATCGGGCTACCTTCACCAACTTTGTAACGTCCAAACGAAATATCATAGTTTTCTTTTGCTTGTTTCATACCTAAAAATGCAACTGGCAATTGGTTTTGTCTTTCAACCAAAGTATAGTAAGCTGTTTGAATTTCCAAAGCTATGCTTTGTTCTGTTCTTTCTGAAGTTGCCATTTGTTTTGAATAGTTAGCTTTTTGTTCTTTTATTTGTTGATTAATATTCATAATATTAACAACCGGAAAATCTAAATATCCACCCCAAGCATAACCCCAGTTTGAAGTAGGTTGTCTACCGCCGACAGCAACATTACCTTGTGCTGTTATTTTTGGAAAATATGATTTTTTTGTTAATTTAACAGTTTGTCTTGCTGATTCAACGCTTAATTTTGCAATTTTTAAATCAGGTCTTGATTCTTCTGCAATCAACATTGCATCTTCAAGAGTTATGTCGCAAGGTGCATATTTTAATCGTTCATAAATATTGAACTTTGTATCATAAGGAATACCCATTGCAAAATTTAAGTCTGCAATTGCAACATCAAGAGTTTTTTGTGCTTGAATTTTTTGTAATTTTGCATTGCTTAAGTTAACTTCTGCAATAGTTACGTCAACTTTCGGATTCATACCAATTTCATAAAAAGCTTTTGCTTGATTATAGAATAATTCAAATTTTGCAACGTTATCTTCTTTTGCTTTTAGGTTTTCATTCGCATATAAAAGTGCATAATATTTGTCTTTTGTTTCTTTAATAACGTCGTTTACAACGCTTGTTAATTGTTCTTGAGCTGATTTATAACCTAATTTTTTGATTGTAACTTGATTTTGAGTTACCCCAAAGTCATAAATCATTTGAGTTACAGAAATTTGACCCAAAATGTAGTATGTATAAACAGAACTTTTAGAACCGATAGCATCTGAGAATAATAGGTTTCTATTTCTTGTTCCGTTTGTAGTCCATGTGAATTGAGGGAAATATGCTGACCAAGCTTGTTTTATTCTTGCATCAGAAGCAGAAATTTCTTCGATTGCTTCTCTAATTCTTGGGTTATTTCCTAATGCAAATTTTATACATTCATCTAAAGTCGCATCAATGGTTTTTTCAACAGAACCCTGAATAACTTTTGTTCCATCTGATTTTTGAATATCTTCAACAAGAGGTGCTACTTTATTTGATGCTGGATACATATTTTCATCAATTTTGTTTCCGATAGGAATTTCGTCACCATCTTTTGCATTTTGTGTTGAAACAGCAGGTTTTTCAACTGTTGTTGCTTCAACTTCTGCTTTTGCGGGAACTTCTTTTGCAATTCCCGTGTTTATAAGAAAAAATGATATTAAAATTAATGCTGTTATTCTATTTCTCATTTTTATTACCTATACTTTGTACTTTTAATAAACAGCTGTGTAAGAATGCTTTTAACATATCTGTAAACTGTTTAGTTTTTGTGTCGTCTTTAATCATTTTTTTTGAATGTCTTTTCATTCTTTGAATGCAAACAAAGAAGCCTGGAACTAATAACGTACCTAAAAAGGCTACAGCTAACATACCGCCACAAACTGTCATACCAACTGAGTGACGGCTTACTGCACCGGCACCGGTTGCAAATACCAATGGCAATACACCTAAAATGAATGCAATATTTGTCATCATTACGGCTCTAAATCTTAATTTTGCGGCTTGCATTGCTGCTGCTACTTCATCTCCGCCATTTTCTTCGTAAGCATCTTTGGCAAACTCAATAATCAAAATTGCTTGTTTTGTACTTAAACCGATTAACATAATCAAACCAATTTGACAATATAAGTCTAATGAATATCCTGAAACGTATTGTGCAAATAAGGCACCTACCAAAGAAACTGGTGATACCATCATTACTGCTAATGGTAGAGTCCAACTTTCATATAGTGCAACAAGGAATAAGTATACAAATATTAAACATAATGCCAATATTACACCGATTTGTCCTGTTGATTCTTGTTCTTGAAGAGATGTACCGGACCAAGAGAAGCCCATATCTTCAGGCAAAACTTCTTTAGAAAGTTGTTCCATACGCTTCATTGCTTGACCTGATGAAACACTTCCTGCACCTTGACCGTTGATTGTTACTGCGTTGTACATGTTAAATCTTGTCAAACTGTATGGACCAACAATAGGTTCAAATTTAACCATAGATGATAATGGAACCATTTTCCCGTCTGTATTTTTTACAAATAATCGTTTTAAGTCTGTTTCAGACGTACGATAAGGAGCGTCTGCTTGCATCATTACACGATATACACGACCAAATCTGTTGAAGTCGTTTACGTATGTCGTACCATAAATAGCCGCCATTGTTGAATAAATTTGATTAATTGCAACTTTTTGTGCCATTGCTTGTTCTTCATCAACTGTAACCAATATTTGAGGGAATGTTGCTGTATATGTTGTAAATACAGAAGTTAAATCTTTATCTTTATTAGCGGCAATGATAAGTTTCATTGCTTCGTTATATAATTCTTGAGGTGTTCTGTCCCCTTTGTCTAACAATTCGTATTCAAAACCACCGAATGAACCTAACCCTGGGATAGCTGTTGGTTGGAATGCTACAACTCTAGCGGCTGGGAAGTTCGCAAATTGTTCTCTGATTTGTGTCATGATAGAATCCGCAGATTGTATTTTTTTTGTACGAACGCTCCAAGGTTTTAATTGAGCAATAATTAATGCTGTATTTTCCCCTGAATAACCTACAATATTAATAGTTTGACGAACTCCGTCAATATTGATAATTCTATTTTCAACAATATTTGAGATTTGTTTTGTTCTAATTGTTGAAGCACCGTCAGGAAGTTGTACCTGAATCATTATCGCACCTTTATCTTCTGTTGGAATGAATGCTGTAGGAATTATAAATGCCATAATTATTGCAAAGCCTGTTAACGATGCTAATGTTATCAATGTTCTTTTTGGAGATTCAACAAAGTAACGAGTGCCGGTTAAGTATTTATCACGAACTTTGTTAAACCATTCATTGAATTTTTTAATAAATTTTAATTCGTTATCGGTACCGTCATCTTTAAGCATCATTGCACATAATGCAGGTGTTAACGACAACGCTACAATAGTAGATATACCCATTGAGCAAGCAATACAAACGGCGAATTGTTGGAACATTTTACCGTTAATTCCAGGCATGAAACATACTGGAACGAATACTGCCATCAATACCAATGAGGTTGCAATTACGGCACTTGTAACTTCCCACATTGTAATAATTGTGGCTTCTTTACGATTTTTGCCCTCTTGAATATGCCTTTGTGCGTTCTCCAGTACAACGATAGCATCGTCTACTACCAGACCTACCGCCAGAACTAAACCAAATAGCATTAACAGGTTAATCGTAAATCCCAGTAATCCTACGAATATAAATACACCGATTAAGGAAACCGGAATTGCACAAAGAGGTACGAATGCGGCTCTTGCTGACCCTAAGAATAAATATGTAACCAACGCAACAAGTAAAATTGCTAATCCGATAGCTTCTTCTACTTCTGAGATAGATTCACGAATAAATTCTGTTTCATCGTGTTCAATCTTATATTCCATTCCTTTTGGGAAACTCTTGCTTAATTCTTCCAAACGTTTTGCACATTTGTTTGCAAGGTCAATTGAGTTTGCTTCCGGTAATTGTTTAATTACGATAATGGCATTTTTCTTACCGCCGATAAATGAGTCGCTTGAATAATCTTCTGCACCCAGTTCAATTCTTGCAACATCTTTTAATTTAATATTTGAACCGTCAGGTCTTGCATAAACAACAATATCTTCAAATTCTTTTTGTGTTTGTAATCTACCTTTTGTTCTTAACGTTACTTTTATATCGTGTTTTGAAACAAGAGGTTCTGCCCCCAAGTTGCCGATTGCAGCTTGAGTATTTTGAGCTTGAATTGCTGTTGCTATGTCTGTTGAAGATAAGTTATAATTTGCCATTTTTATAGGGTCTAGCCATATTCTCATTGAATATGAAGAAGAACCATATACGGCTACGTCACTGGCACCTTTGATACGTGCAAGTTCATCTTTAATATAAATAGCTGCGTAGTTTGCAATATATAATGAGTCAAAAACGTTGTTTGGAGAGGTTACGGCTACCATCAAAACCCCAGGGCCACCACGACGTTTTTTTACTGTCAAACCGTATGTTCTAACTTCATTAGGCAAACGAGGTGTAACCAGTTGAAGTTTATTATTTACGTTGATAACCGCCATATCGGGGTCAGTACCAACTTCAAAATAAATATCCAAAGAATAAGAACCATTTTGTGAAGTTGATGACATATAAATCATATCTTCAACACCGTTTAATTGAGCTTCAATAGGGGCAGCAACGGTATCACGAACTACGTCAGCACTTGCACCTGTATAAGTTGCGGTAACGTTAACTTGAGGTGGTGTGATTGACGGATAGTCTTCCAATGGTAAGTTTAACATCATAATCAGACCCGCAAGTATAATTGTTAATGAAATTACAATTGCAAATTTGGGTCTGTTTATGAATATGTTTACGTTTTGTTGATAGTTTGGATTTTCTTTATTTTCAGCCATTTTTTTACCTAATTATATATATTATTATTTTTGTGTTGTTTCTTTTTTATTTAATTCGTTTAATTCTTCCTTTGTTAAAATTCTAACTTTATTACCAGGCATTACGTATTGAATACCACTTACGACAACTTTATCGCCTTTTTTAAGACCACTTTTTATAATCCAATCGTTGCCGTCTTGTCCGTAAGTTTCTATTTGTTGTATTTGCGGTAAGCCTTTGTCATCTAATTTATATACATATTTGTATTGCGGATTTTCCATTACAGCTTGTAGCGGTACAACAGGTACATTTTCTTTTTCTTTAGAGAATACATATACTGTTGAATAATTTCCGTTAATTAATAAGCCCTCTGGGTTAGGGAATGTTGCACGCATCATAATTGAACCGGTTGTTGCATCAACATTGTTGTCATGGAAGTTTTGAATACCGATATGTTCATATTTTTTTCCAGATGGGAAATATAATTCTACAGAACGATTTACGTATGCTGTTTTATCAACTTTTAAAAGTTCTGCGTAATTTTTTGTGTCTAGTGGGAATGACACATAAATAGGATCAACACTGTTTATTGTTGTTAAAGCACCTGATTGAGCCGTAACATAGTTTCCTACAGTAATTTTTATCATACCAACTTGACCGTCAACAGGAGCTTTTACTTTTGTGTAAGATAAATTTCTTAAAGCGTCTTCGTAAGCACTTCTATTTAAGTCTACTTGAGCTTTAAAAGAGTCCCTTTGTGATAAAGTTTGGTCATATTGAGATTTTGCAATATAGTCTTGTTTTACAAGTTCTTTTGCACGAACTAATTGCTTTTCATAATATTTTAATTGGGCAATAGAATTATCTAAGTTTGCTTTTGCTTTATTTACCGCGTATTGGTATTCTTGAGGTTCAATTTCAAATAAAACTTGTCCTTTTTTTACAATATCACCCTCTTTAAAATAAGCTTTTGTTAAATAACCGTTTACACGAGCAACAATATCAATTCTTGAAACAGATTGAATTCTACCAGGTGCTTCAAACTTTTTGATAACATCTCTGGATTGAACTTCTTCAACTGTTACCCCCGGTGCTTTTTCGGCTTTTTTGCGTTGGTCTGCTTGCCAGCCTTGATAAGTATAAGTTAAAAATCTTAAAAGTACTGCAGCCACAAAGACACACAACGTTATTATAATTATTTTTTTCATAACACTATCCCCTAGATTATAATTTCTATTAATTATATTAGCACATTTTTAAAGCATGGTTACAGAGATTGTAACATTTGTAACGTTTTGCTTATGTATATAAAGTTAACTTTTTCAAAAAAAAGGGTCTTAACCGAAGTTAAAACCTTGAAAAAATTTTTAGCATTTACATTATTAATTGTAATCTGTTTTTATTCTATCATTGTTACAAAATAGAATCAACTATTCTTTTACTTCTTCTGCTATTTCGTTACTTTCCGCAACATTTTCACCTTTTTTAGAGAAGAACATTTTGCCGTCTTTCATATCTAGAACGATTGTATCACCCTCGTTATACTTACCTGTCAAAATTTCTTCTGCAAGAGTATCTTCAACTTTACGTTGAATTAATCTTCTTAAAGGTCTTGCACCGTAAGCTTCGTTATAGCCATCAGTTGCCATGAAATCTTTAACTTCATTAGTAACTTCCATTTTTAATCCACGTTCGTCTAAGCGTTTGAACAAATCTTTCATCATTAAGTCAACAATTTCTCTGATTTCTTCTTTGCTTAAGTGAGCGAATACGATAATATCATCGATACGGTTAATAAATTCAGGTCTGAATGCTTTTTTCATTTCCTCGTTAACTGTATCTTTTAATTTTTCGTATTTATCTTTCTTTTCATCACTTGCAGTTGTAAATCCAAGTCTTGATTGAGTAGCAATCATGCTTGCACCGACGTTTGAAGTCATGATAATGATTGTATTTTTGAAGTTTACATGTCTTCCTTTAGAATCTGTCAAACGACCGTCATCTAAAATTTGAAGCATGATATTAAATACATCTGGGTGAGCTTTTTCAATTTCGTCAAAAAGAATAACTGAATAAGGTTTCTTTCTGATAGTTTCAGTTAAGCTACCGCCGTCATCATAACCAACATATCCTGGAGGTGAACCGATAAGTTTTGAAGTTGAATGTTTTTCCATGAATTCTGACATATCAACTCTAACCATATTGTCTTCAGAACCGAATACAGCTTCTGATAACGCTTTTGCAAGTTCTGTTTTACCAACACCGGTAGGACCACAGAAAATGAAACTTCCGATAGGTCTGTTTGGTGATTTTAAACCAACTCTTGCACGTCTGATTGCTTTTGAAATTGCTACGATTGCATCGTTTTGACCGATTACACGTTCGTGTAATGTTTTTTCTAGGTTCAACAATCTGTCGCTTTCGCTTTCAGTTAATTTTGTAACAGGTACACCTGTCATCATGCCGATAACTTCTGCGATATTTTCTTCTGTTACAACAGGTTTATTAGCTTCGTGTTCGTTTCTCCATTGTTCAGAAACTTCACGAATTCTTTCTTTCATGTTTGCTTCATCATCACGTAATTGAGATGCTTTTTCAAATTCTTGATTTCTTATTGCATCTTCTTTTTCTTTGATGATAACTCTTAATTCTTTATCAAGTTCTTTACCTTCTGGTGATAAAGTGCTAACTTTTAAGCGAACTTTTGAACTTGCTTCATCTAGCACGTCAATAGCTTTGTCAGGTAAAAATCTGTCTGTAATATATTTACTTGAAAGTTTTACTGATGCTACGATTGCTTCGTCTGAGATGATTAATCTGTGGTGTTCTTCATATTTTGGTTTGATACCTCTGATGATTTCGATAGAATCTTCAATTGAAGGTTCTTCAATTAACACAGATTGAAATCTTCTTTCTAACGCTGTATCTTTTTCAATATGTTTTCTGTATTCATCAAGTGTTGTTGCACCGATTACTTGGATTTCGCCTCTTGATAATGCAGGTTTTAAAATGTTTGCTGCATCAATTGCACCTTCAGCAGCACCCGCACCAATTAAGGTGTGCATTTCATCGATAACAAGAATAATATTTCCGGCTTGACGAATTTCGTCCATAATTTTTTTCAAACGTTCTTCAAATTCACCACGATATTTTGTACCAGCAATTAAAAGACCCATGTCTAATTGAACAACTTTTTTGCCGTCTAAAATGTCAGGAACTTCAGAATTTACTATTCTTAAAGCTAAGCCTTCAACAACAGCAGTTTTACCAACCCCAGGTTCACCTAAAAGAACAGGGTTGTTTTTTGTACGACGTGCTAAAATTTGAATAACACGTTCAATTTCTTTTTCTCTACCGATAACAGGGTCTAATCTTAATTCAGACGCTGCCAAAGTCAAATCTGTACCAAATTCATCTAAACTTGGAGTTTTTGCTTTTGTTGTTGAAGATGAAGAAGATGAACCTCCACCAGATGTAACTATTTGAGGTTTAGATTCACCTAAAATTTTAATTACGTTACTTCTGATTTTGTTTAGGTCAACTCCTAATGTTTCTAAAACTCTAGCTGCAACACCTTGGTCTTCTCTAATCAAGCCAAGTAAAAGGTGTTCAGTTCCGATATAATTGTGTCCTAATTGTCTTGCTTCGTCCCATGACAATTCCAAAACTCTTTTTGCTCTTGGTGTGAACGGGATTTCAACTGCAACAAATCCAGAGCCTCTGCCGATAATTTTTTCAACTTCAGCACGAGCATCTTTTAAATTAACACCCATAGATTTTAAAGTTTTTGCAGCAACACCAGTGCCTTCACCAATTAAACCAAGTAAAACTTGTTCGGTTCCAACAAAGTTGTGTCCCAATCTTCTAGCTTCTTCTTGAGCTAGCATTATGACTTTAATAGCCTTTTCCGTAAAACGTTCAAACATTTTATTTTTCCTTTATTTACCAATTCTATTTTATACAAAATATAAAAAC
>CAZKJV010000027.1:0-15684 GCA_964553175.1 uncultured Muribaculaceae bacterium
ATTCTAATACGTGTGTTTTGCCACCACCCCTTTATATTTCGTACTCAAATCTTTTTCTTATTTCTTTTAACATGGCTATAATAGTTTCTTCAGGCATGATTTACAAGTAAAGTTTCTTGTAAAAATTTTTACAATTGACCATGCCCCCCAGTATAACTAGATAACAAGAATATTAACATTCTTAATGAAGAAAATTTAATGAATTTACGTTAAATAAAAACATTTTTTTCGTTGACAAAATAAATTTTCTGTTATTTTTGCATGCTATTTTGTGGTTATTTCAACCACAAAATAGCTTTGCTTTTTTCAGGAATTTGTTTGTTAAGGTATAACGAATATTTTTTACCTTCTTGTACTAAATATAAGTGTTTTGCAAGTTTGTCTTTATAATTAACTACGTTTTTGTTTTTAACGATAACGTAAGTCGGTACAGATTTATTTGAAACTAAGGAATTTAATCTGTCAAAATCATCATTTGTAATAAAGTATACAAAATCACCATAGTTTATTTTTGTACTTGGTTTTACAGCAAAATCAAATGTTACAAGTCTTGTATTTGTTGTGCTTGCGTAGTTTGAATATAGAACTAATTCGTTTTCTCCGCCGGCATAAATTAACCCGAACAAGTTTGTTACTGCAAATGTAATTACGAAAAACATTGTAACTACATAACCTGAGAATACTGAAAGGGTTTGTTCTGATTTTAATTTAATCATTAAATAAATACCAACAAATGCACAGCCGATTAAAACTGAATATTTGAAAGGGCTTACTAATTCAATGACACCTTGAGGTAAGAATGAATAAGCAACAGATGCCACAAGCGAAGATAAGATGAATATCATTGCAACAATATAAGTCGAAATTGTGATTGCTTTTTTGTGGTCATTTTTGTTGTCAGAAATACTCCAAAAATATCCAGTCAATAATGCAGCAGCAGGTATGGACGGTAAGATATATGTTGGTAATTTAGTGCTTGAAACACTCATTACGCCAAATACAACAACAAAGAATATTGAAACAAATAATATTAATTTTTGTTCAAGAGTGTCAGCTTGAACTGTTGCGTATAATTTTCCTAAAACGTTACCCTCAAATTCTTTGTATCGTTTGATAAGAGTTTTGCAACCGTCACAAATTGATGCGAAGAAAATGAATGTCCAAGGCATAAATGCTACGATAAACACTGGTATAAAATAGAAAAATCCGTGTTTTCTACCTAATTCTTCTGATGTTAATAATCTTGCAAAATGGTGTTTTACAAAGTATTCGTGAATAAATGTCCAACCAAAATCTCTAAACATTACTAAATGCCATGGCATTGTAATTAATAAGAAGATTGCTAAACCTACTAAAAAATTTACAGGTTTAAACATTTCTTTTAAAGTTTTTGTGATTGCACCATAGATTAATAAAACAACTACTGGAATTGCAATTGCAAGAATACCTTTTGCTAAAAATCCCAGACCTGCAAATGTCCAAAATCCCCACCAGCAATATTTTTTATATTTTTCTTCTGAAATAAAACTTAAGAATGCACAATATAATGCACTTGCTAACCATACAGTCAAAACCATATCTAAAATTGCAACGTGTGATAAGATTAAGAAAAATACGCTTGTTAAAAGAACAATTGCACTGTATAAACCGAATTTTCTTGATAAAACTTTTTTACCGAAGAAATATGTGAAAAATATTAAAAATGTTGCCATTAATGCAATTGGAAATCTTACTGCAAATTCGCTGAAAGAACCGAATAATTTTATAGATGCACCAACTACCCAGAAATAAAATGGTGGTTTTTCCAAGAACGGAATAGAGTTCAATAAAAGAAGATTCCAATCGTTGGAGTTTGCCAAATCTCTTGACATGATTGCGTAGCGTGTTTCATCAACGTCTAGCAATGGATAAAAATCTAATCCCCAAAATAGGAATACTCCGCATAATAAAGTCAACAATAAAATAGAACAAAACTCTGGATATTTATCTACAAGTTCTTTAATTTTAAACATGATATAATCTCCTCACAAATTTCCCTTATGTTATAATAAGTTTAGTTTATCATACTTGTTAGGTGGTGTTCAATCATGAAACGATTTTTTAACATTTTGTTATGTATTATATCTCTATTTGTTTTTGCTCAAAATGTTCAAGCAAAAACTATTGAATTTATTCAAATTTCGGATTTGCATTTCGTATTATCAGAGTCTTCAATTAAAAATTTTGAACATTTGATTAAGAGTATAAATTCAATGGATAATATTGATTTTGTTGTATTTACGGGTGATAATCTTGATAAAGCTGATGTTCAGCTTTTAGAAGTTTATTTGCAAATGTGTAAAAAATTGAATGTTCCTTATTATATTCAAATCGGAAATCATGACTGTTTAAAAGTGAAGGGGCTTACAAAAAACTTATATGCAAAAAAAATAAAAGAAAATTCTGCTCAAAAGTTTGAAAGTTTTAATTTTGTTGTAAAAAAAGGAAATACAGTATTTTTATTTTTTGACGGTACGAAAGAACTTCTTCCGACAAGAAGTGGTTATTTTAACGATGAAACTTTAGCTTGGTTGGATAAACAATTGACAAAATATATGAAGAATAATGTTATTATATTACAACATTTTCCTTTAGTGGATGAGTCAGAGGGTTCTTCTCATAATTTGTATCAGCCTCAAAAATACTGGGAAGTTTTGGCAAAACACAAAAATGTAAGAGCAATTTTTTCCGGTCATTACCACGTAGCTCGTGAAGAAATTGTAAATAATGTTTTGCATGTTACAACTCCAATGGCAAAAGAAGATGCAAGATACATCAGGGATGTCATTGTAATCGATAAAGGTAAAAATAAAGAGTTTGATATTTATAGCTCAGTTTTAAATTATTAGTCGAAACTTAGCCTTTGTAATCTTGTCCGCCGACGATTTTTAGGTGTCTATCTGCACCTTCGCCAATACTTTCACTTTCAAGATTGTGTTGTTCTACAAGTTCGTGTTGAAGTTTACGAATTTGTTGATTTTGTGGCGTAAGTTCAATGTTTCTTGCTCCTGCTAAAATCTTATCGATAGCGTTTTTTGCTTCATCTAGAGCCTTTTCAACATCATCGTAATACCCTTGTAGAGTTTGAGTTGATTCTCTAATATCGAGAGCCTCTTTTACCACTTTTTGGATTTGTGCCATTGAATTTGTTTTGATGTAGAAAATTTGTAATCTGTAGTTATTTGCAGTGCTTAGAATTTTTGCACCACCTTTTGCAAAGTTTTTGTGAGCGATTACTAAATCTGCATCATCAATGTTTTTTGTTATTTCCGCATTCAAGTCCAATCGTTCAATTATTTTTTCAACAATTGAACGAGAAACTGCATACAAATATATTTTTTTGAATTTTTTAGCCTCTTTGACATAATCTTTTCTGTTGAAACTAAATTTCAACCTGTCTGCTGGGTCTTGTTGAGTTAGTTTTTTATCAACTTCGTTAATTCTGTCAATAATTTGTTGAGGTGTTTCTTTTGGCGGTTCAACTGGAACAAGATGTTCTTCTTCTTTGATTTCTGCAGGTTTGTTATCATAAGTTTTGTCAACTTTTCTGATTTCAGGTCTGATAGGCCAACCTCTAAGAATGTAATCTACCGCTTCTGAAGCGTCTTTGTATACTGCAAGAGTGTTTCTGTCAAGAATTTCAATTACGATGTCAAAAGTCGGTTGTTTTTCACGTTCTAGCACGGTTTTTTGTGAAGCTCTTCTTTTTGCTTCGTCATCACCTAAAGTTACGGATTGAATACCGCCGACAAGGTCAGATAAAGCAGGGTTTTTGATTAAGTTTTCTAAGCTTTGACCGTGAGCGGTTGCAATTAACATAACGCCACGTTCTGCGATTGTACGTGCAGCTTGAGCTTCAGCCTCTGTACCGATTTCGTCTACAACGATAACTTCAGGTGTATGGTTTTCAACAGCCTCAATCATTATATCTTTTTGGAATTCAGGTTGTCTAACTTGCATTCTTCTGGCTTTTCCGATTGCAGGGTGTGGAGTATCCCCATCGCCGGCAATTTCGTTTGAAGTGTCTACAATAACAACACGTTTTCCAAGTTCGTCCGCAACAAGTCGTGAAATTTCTCTTAATTTTGTAGTTTTACCAACCCCTGGTCTACCCAAAAATAAGATACTTTTGTTTTGCATTACAAAATCTTTTATACACGCAATAGTTCCTGTAACAACTCTACCAATTCTGCAAGTTAACCCAATTACACGCCCTTGACGATTTCTGATGGCACTTATTCTGTGCAAAGTGCCCGCAATACCTGAACGGTTATCTGAAGTAAATTCCGGAATTTTCTCCGTAATGTAGTCCAAATCTGCATATTCAATAGGTTGGCAATTTAAACTTTCGATTTTACCGCTTGCGTGTCGAATTTCGGGTAATCGCCCGATATCAAGAACAAGTTCTATTACATCAGACAAAGACTCGTGTTTCACCAAAGATGTTACTTTTGGTGGTAAGATTTCAATTAATCTGTCAAGATCACTGTGAAATTGGATGTCGTTCATTTATACCTTTTGTTACGTGTTGTGTACCTAATTCTTTCAATAGTATAATACCACTTTTTCTTTACAAATTATCACATTTTATCTTTTTAATTCTTGTATTTAATAAAACTTTACAAACAAATATCCCTAGAAACGTGTTTTTTCAACACTTTTCAAAATAATGTCTTGAAAAAAAGAGACTCATTTGTTATAATAGTAGCATACGAAAGGGACTATGTATATGGTATACGGAATTTATGGCTTAGGACGTTCAGATTCAGCTTTTAGAATGATGAATATCGCAAATGCTCAAATGTCTATGATGAATAATATCAATCAAAATACGGATTTAAACAGACTTCATCAAATGGATATGAGAAATTCTCTTGCCCTTGAAAAAGAAAAATTCAACTATAAAATGTTAGATAATTTAGATAAAATGAATAAAAAAATTGTTGAAGAAAAATTTAAAAACAAATAAGTTTGTTTATATTTTAAAAAGGCTTTGATTTTATCAAAGCCTTTTTTTATTATTTATATAATTGCATAAGATGTTATTGAGCATCAAGTTCTTTTCTTATTTCGTCAACTGAAACGTGTTTTACTTCTGAATTTTCATCTTTTTGTAAGTAAACATCTTTTATTCCGGCTTGAACTATAAAACGTTTGCAAAGAATACAAATCATTTGATGTCCCCAAATGTACATTGTCGCATCTTTACAACGGTCTTGTCCAGCTTGAATGATGGCATTTTGTTCGGCGTGAATTGAACGACAAGTTTCATATCTTGTTCCCGATTCAATGTTATGTTTTATTCTGTAACATTCGCCTCTTTCATAACAAGATTCAACTTTTGATGGAGTTCCGTTGTAACCTGTTGCTTTGATTTTTTTATCTTCACCAACGATTACGGCTCCTACTTGAGCTCTTATACAGTTAGAACGACTTGCACAAGTTTTCGCTAAGTCTAAAAAATATTCTGTCCAAGGTTTTATTGTCATTTTTTTATTTCCTTTTTATTAGTTACTTTTTTTAACCCAATTTTCAAAAAGTTTAATTGGAGCTCTACCAAGAGCTAAAGCCCAAGCTTTAACTTTTTTACTTGCAACAGTTCCTGCTGCAACAAAAGCACCTTCTTCTAATTCAATTGGTGCTACAAGTACTGAATTTGAACCTGTATTTGCGTAATCTCCAATAATAGTTTTGTTTTTAACTTTTGTTACCGGATTGTAGTTTGCAGTAATTGTTCCTGCACCAATGTTTACGTGTGAACCAACTTCGCTATCACCGACATAGCTTAAATGTGAAACGTTTGTGTTATCTTTGATTTTTGAATTTTTAACTTCAACAAAGTTTCCTATTCTTACGTTGTTTCCGATTTCAACATTGCCTCTGATGTGAGCCATAGGTCCGATTGTACAGTTTGAACCGATAGTGTTACTTCCGTTGATGTAAACAGATGGATAAATTATTGTATCTGTTCCGATTGTTGTATCTGCACTAATCCAAGTTGTATCAGGGTCAACAATTGTAACACCGTTTTTCATTAATTTTGTTAGATTGCGTTTGTTCAAAATTTTTGCAGCTTCTGCAAGTTGAACTTTTGAATTTATGCCTAAAATTTCAGTATTATCTTTTAAAGTATATGCTTGAACGCTTAAATTGTGTTTTACACCCCAAGAAATAATATCTGTTAAATAATATTCGCCTTGTGCGTTGTTGCTTTTTAACTCAGAAAAAGCTTTTTTAACTTTTTGCCAATTGATGCAATAAACTCCAGCGTTAACTTCTTGAATTTGTTTTTCTTCAAAAGTTGCGTCTTTTTCTTCAACAATTTTTTTAAGAGTTTTATCAACATTTCTTATAATTCTTCCGTAGTTGAAAGGATTATCGAAAATAGCACTCATAACCGTAATATCTGCTTTATTGTCTTTGTGAGATTCAATAAAATCTGAGATTGTTTCAGAGGTTAAAAGAGGAGTATCTCCGCATAAAATGATTACTTCACCATCAAAATTTTCTAAATCAGGGCAAGCCATACTAACCGCATGACCGGTTCCAAGTTGTGGTGTTTGCAAAATAGTTTTTGCATTGTTTCCATAATTATTATTAACAAATTCGCTGACAGCTTCTGCTTGGTGTCCTACAATAACATAAGATTGTTCTATCATGTGCGTATTGTTTACCGCATCAAGTACATAACCTAATAATGTTTTATCAAAAATTCCGTGTAAAACTTTTGATTTTTCTGATTTCATTCTAGTACCTTTACCGGCTGCCAAAATTATTGATTTTATTCCCATGTCTAAACTCCTTCCATGACGTTTATAATAATAACATAAACATTTTTGCTATTGAAAGAGTATATTTTTTGTGAAATAATTATTTTGTAAAATGTGCAAAAGGAGAAAATTATGCCAACGTTAATTGAAGATATTGTAGCAAGACAAATCCTTGATTCTAGAGGTAATCCTACGGTTGAAGTTGATGTAAAATTGGCTTCTGGGGTCGTTGGCAGAGCTTCAGTTCCGTCAGGTGCTTCAACAGGTGTTTATGAGGCTTTGGAATTGAGAGATAATGACAGAAGTCGTTTTGGCGGTAAAGGTGTTCAAAAAGCTGTTAACAATGTTAACAATATTATCGCACCTGAATTAATCGGCGAAGATGTTTCTAATCAATACAATATTGATAAATTAATGCTTGAACTTGATGGCACTGATAACAAATCAAGATTAGGTGCAAATGCAATGTTAGGGGTTTCTTTGGCTGTTGCAAAGGCTGCATCTTTAGCTTATAAAATGCCTTTATATCGTTATTTAGGCGGTATTTCAGCTATTACATTGCCTGTTCCAATGATGAACATTATTAATGGTGGTGTTCATTCTGATAACAATATTGATTGTCAAGAATTTATGATTGCTCCTGTTGGTGCAGATTGTTTCCAAGAGGCAGTAAGAATGGGTTCTGAAATTTTTTACGCTTTAAAACACATTTTACAAGATAAAGATTATGTTACATCTGTTGGTGATGAAGGTGGTTTTGCTCCAAATTTATCTTCAAATGAAGAAGCTTTGGAAATGATTGTTCAAGCTATTCAAAATGCAGGTTATACAACAGATGAGGTTAAAATTTGCGTTGATTTGGCTTCAAGTGAATTTTATGAAGACGGCAAATATACACTTGCTGGCGAAGGTAAAATTTTGACAAGAGAAGAAATGGTTGATTTTCTAGCAGATTGGGTTGAAAAATATCCGATTATTTCAATTGAAGACGGCATGGCTGAAGAAGATTGGGAAGGTTGGAGATTGCTAACTCAAAAAATCGGTGCAAAATGTCAACTTGTTGGTGATGATTTGTTTGTTACAAATACAAAACGCTTGCAAGAAGGTATAATGAGAAAAATTGCAAACTCTATCTTAATCAAAGTTAATCAAATCGGTACTTTAACAGAAACTTTAGAGGCAATTGCGATGGCTCATTCTGCGGGTTATACTGCAATATCTTCTCATCGTTCAGGTGAAACTGAAGATACCTTTATTGCTGATTTAGCGGTGGCAACAAATTGCGGTCAAATCAAAACCGGTTCTTGTTCACGTTCAGACAGAATGGCAAAATATAACCAATTAATAAGAATCGAACAAGAGTTAGGTTTATCTGCTAAATACATTGGTATAAAAGCGTTTAGCGGACATAGAAGTTTTAATGGAAATGTTTAATTGATAAAAACTTTACACAAAGTTAATTAAGTAGTATTATATATAAAAGTATTATGGACAATAACAAAGACGATAAATTTATAGTAACAGGTGGAACTCCTTTGAAAGGTGAAGTTTCAATAGGTGGTGCAAAAAATGCGGTGCTAAAATTAATGGCTGCTGCAATTCTTGCAAAAGGTGAAACTTTAATCCACAACGTACCTGATTTGACAGACGTTGAAATTATGCTTAACGTAATTGAGCAATTGGGTACAAAAACTCATTACGATAAAGAGCATAAAACAATTTCAATTGATGCAACTGATATTACTAGTATTACTGCAAAATATGAACTTGTAAGTAAAATGAGGGCATCATTTATTATCCTTGGTGCATTAGTTTCTCGTTGTAAAGAAGCAATAGTTGCTTTACCTGGTGGCTGTGCAATCGGTGAACGTCGTGTAGACTTTCATATTAAAGGGTTAGAAGCTTTAGGGGCAAAAATAAAAATTGAAAATGGTTATGTTCACGCAAAAGCCTCAAAACTTGTAGGTGCAGAAATTTATTTAGATATTCCGTCAGTTGGTGCAACTGAAAACATTATGTTAGCATCAATTTTGGCTGACGGTGAAACTCGTATTCAAAATGCGGCAAGAGAGCCTGAAATTATTGATTTGGCAAACTTCTTGAACTCAATGGGTGCAAATATTGTAGGTGCAGGTACATCTGACATAATTATCACGGGTGTTTCTCAAGATAAACTTCACCCAATAGAATACACAACAATTCCTGATAGAATTGAAGCTGGTACATTTATGACCGCTGTTGTTGCAACAAGAGGTAAAGCAGTTATAAAAAATATTTTCCCAGCACATTTGACATTCTTTAATAATAAATTATTAAAAATGGGTGCAAATATTAAATTAATTGAGCCTACTGCAATTGAAGTTTCAGCAAGAGGTCGTTTGAATACCGTTAATTTTGTTACTCAACCGTACCCTGGATTTCCAACAGATTTGCAATCAATGGCAATGGTTTTGTTGTCAACAGCAAACGGTGTAGGAATTATAACTGAAAGCTTGTATGAAAACAGATTTATGCAAGTCCCTAATTTGAGAAGAATGGGTGCAGATATTCATCAAGATAGAAATCACGCAATAATTAAAGGTGTTAAAAAATTGACAGGTGCGGCAGTTTCCGCAAGTGATTTACGTGCAGGCGCATCATTGGTTGTTGCGGCATTAATGGCTGATGGTACTTCTGAAATTGATAATTTATATCATATTGACAGAGGTTACGAAAATTTTGAAACAAAAATAAGTGCTTTAGGTGGCAAAATTAAAAGAGTTAAAATTACTCCGGAATTAGCTGTTCAAGGAGGCTTGAATGAAATCGGAATATAGACGCTGGTACGAACACGACCCTCTATTGCTTGAAGTTGTAGAACTTTTAAAGAACTATCAAGACGAGTTGCGTTCGCAAGCTGAAATTTTTCTGAACAAAATTGAAGAAAAGGTTTCAAAAGAGGCTATTGAGCGTTTTTACGAAATGGTTAAACCTGTTAATGGTAACCGTTGGTACGATAAAGATCCGATTATTTCAAAAACTATTGAGTTGTTAAGAGTTGTTCCGCCTGATGTCCAAAAATCGTGTGCAGAACATTTTATAAACGCTCTTAAAGATATTGGTGTTGATTACCAAAGTCCAAATTTAAAAGACAATGTTTAATATTGAATGTGCAAAATTTGAAAAGCTAAAAAACTTACTTTTAAAAAGTAAGTCTTTTACTGTAAGCGGTATTACTGCTTTTTTTAGATTGGTTTTGTTGAATAAGATAAAAGAGTTTTCAAACAAAAAAATTCTTTTTGTAACATCTTCTGAGCAAAGTTCGTTGAAGTTGCAAGCCGATTATAAAAAAATATTTGGAAAAACTACTGAAATTATGCCTTTCCAATCTGTTTCTGTTTATGAAACTGTTGAGTCTAATAAATACGACTATGCAAAGCAAATAAATATTCTTAGAGAAAAACCAGATATAGTTTTTACTCCGATAAAGACATTGTTAGAAAAATTTCCGAATGAGAAATTTTTTGAGAATAATAAAATAACTTTGAAAGTTGATGGCACTGTTGATACAACAGAATTAGCAAAAAAACTTGTAGAATTTGGGTATAAACGTTCGGTTACTGTTTCTGATATTGGTGAATTTTCTATCAGAGGTGATATTGTTGATGTTTTTTCTCTTGATAAAAACCCTGTGCGTATTGAACTTTGGGGTGATGATATAGTTGATATTAGATATTTTAATAATGAAACTCAAAAATCTATTTCAAAAGTAAAAGAGATAGAAATTTTGCCGATTTATAAATTTATTTCGTCTGAAAATGTTAAAATGCCGAGTGAGTTGAAAAACCTTGTTCAAGAAGAAAATTATTTTGAGGGAATTGAAGTTTATCAATCCTATTTTAATGGTGAATTGACGGATATTTTTGAATATTTTAAAGATTATTTGATAATTTTTGATGAAACAGGCGAAATTTTTTCAAAATATCAATTTTTAGATGAAAATTTTGAAACTCAATCTGCTGAAAATTTAAAATTAGGGTTAAATTATGAGTTAAAAGATAAAAACCATATTCCATTTGACGATTTTAAAAAAAGAATATCTTCATTTCAAAAAGTTGGAATGAATAATTTTATTGATACTGATTTTGGTTATATTCTTGAATTTGATGCCGAACCGGTTAAAAATTTTAATGCTAATTTGCAACTTATATCAAATTATATAAAAGAAAAAAGTGATTACGAGATTTTAATTGCAACGGATTATCCAGAACGTGTAAAAGAAATTCTTGCTGAACACGATATTTTTAAGTGTAGATATATGGACGGCATTACTTCTTTTGGAACCGTGTCAGATGAATGCAAATTTTTACTGTTGACTGATAGAGAGTTATTCAACAAACGTTCAAAAGAAATAACTTCGGAAAAGAAAAAATATTACAAAGAAAAGCAAGAATATATTGAAAATATAAATGATATAAAACCTGATGAGTATGTTGTGCATACAATTCATGGGGTTGGTATTTACAAGGGGCTTACGCAACAAGAGATTGACGGTCAATTAAAAGATTATTTGACTATTGAATACGCAAGCAAAGATAAACTGCATATCCCTGCCGAACAAATTAATTTACTTTGCAGATACCGTGGTTCAGGTTCTGTAAAGCCAAAACTTTCCAGAATGGGCGGAAATGATTGGGAAAACACTAAAAAGAGAGTTAAAAAAGCTGTTGAAACCATTGCTTATGACTTGTTAAGACTTTATGCAAAACGTAAAATGCGTACTGGAATTCAATTTGACCCTGATACAAATTGGCAAATCGAAATGGAAGAAGCTTTTGAATATGTTGAAACTCCAGACCAAATGCGTGCAATTGAAGAAGTTAAACGAGATATGGAATCCGAAAACCCTATGGATAGATTAATCTGTGGTGATGTTGGGTTTGGCAAAACGGAAGTTGCTATGCGTGCAATATTTAAGGCTGTAACATCAGGCAAACAAGTTGCAGTTATTGTACCTACAACGATTTTGGCATTACAACATTATAGAACTATTTCTGAAAGATTTAAGCCTTTTGCGATGAATGTTGATTTGTTATGTAGATTTAGAAGTGCAAAAGAGCAAAAGGAAACTTTGAAAAAACTTGCACTTGGCGAATGTGACGTTGTTATCGGTACTCACAAGCTTTTACAAGACGGTATTCAGTTTAAGGATTTAGGTTTACTTGTGATTGATGAGGAGCATCGTTTTGGGGTTCGTCATAAAGAAAAATTAAAGCAATTGAAAGAAAATATTGATATTATTTCAATGTCTGCAACTCCAATACCTAGAACGCTTTATATGTCGCTTTCAGGTATAAAAGATATGTCTTTAATTAATACTCCGCCTAAAAATAGGCTTCCTGTAAAAACGTTTGTCGGTGCATTTAATGATACTGCGGTTAAAAATGCGATAATGCACGAATTAGACCGTGAAGGACAAGTTTTTTATCTGTATAATAGAGTTGAAACGATAGAAGAATTTAAACTTCAATTACAAAAAATTGTTCCAAACGCTAGAATTTGTGTCGGACATGGAAAAATGAATGAGCATGAACTTGAACAAGTAATGCTTGATTTTGCAAACTATGAGTATGATATTTTGTTATCAACGACAATAATTGAATCAGGTCTTGATATTCCGAACGCAAATACAATAATTATACACGATGCGGATAAATTTGGGCTTGCTCAATTATATCAATTGAGAGGTCGTGTCGGACGTTGTGAAAAACAAGCATATTGTTATTGTTTCTATAAAGGAAACAAATCTATGACTGAAGAGGCTGTAAAAAGATTAAAAGCAATTAAAGAGTTTACGACATTGGGTAGTGGCTATCAAATTGCATTACGAGATGTTGAAATTCGTGGTGTAGGTAATCTTTTAGGTACAAAACAGCACGGTCATATGATTAATGTCGGCTTTGATACATATTGTCAATTGTTGGAAGAAACAGTAAAAGAGTTGCAAGGTGAAGTTGTTGAAAATAAAGTTCCGACGATTGTTGATATTAATGTAACTGCATTTATTCCTGATGATTGGGTAGGTTCAGCTGAACAAAAAATGATTGAATATAAACGACTTGCAGATGTAAGTAATCCAACAGAATTGGAATATATTGTGCAAGAATGGAAAGATAGATTTTCAAAATCGCCTGAACCTGTTGAAAATTTGATTAAATTAATAAAAATAAGACTTTCGGCAACAGATGCAAAAATTCCCGTTATACGTGAAGCCTCTGATGTTATAAGAATTTATACACCTTATTCACAACCTGAATGGCGTATAATTTCATCAAAATTACCTGCAAATGTAAGTAAAAATATTAAGTTTACGCTTGCTCCTAAAACCTGTCAAGACGGTCAATCAATTTTGTTGCTTAACAATAGTTATATGAATTTTGATGAAATATTTAACATTTTGAATGATTTGTTTTATTATATTAATAAGGTAAGTTACGAATACTCAAATGAATAAGGAGATATACAATATGAAAAATTTAAGATTTCTTGTAGTTCTTTTGTTCGCAACAATTTTATTTACTGGTTGTGGAGTAAAGAATAAAGAAGCTATTGTAAAAGTTAATGACCATGTAATTACACAAGCGGATTATGACGAATTATTTAATCAAACTGCAAAAAATCCTGCTTTGCAAGCTTTTGGCTTAGATGCAAAAAAAGTTGATAAAAAAGGATTTATGTATGTAATGATTAAAGACAAAGTAATCAATGAATTGATAGTACGTGCTTTAATTGACGATGAAATGCAAAAACGTCATATTACAGTAACAAACAAAGATACAGAAGAAGCTTTGAATAAAATTATTGAACAAGTTGGCTCTAAACAAAAATTTAATACTGTATTGAAAAACTATGGTGTTTCTTTAGCAGAATTCAAAAAAGATTTAGCCGAAGAAGTTAAAATGAAAAAACTTGTTGATATGTTGGAAAAAGTTAATATTTCTGAAGCTGATGCAAGAAAATATTACAATCAAAATATTAACAAATTCAAATATCCTGATAAAGTAAGAGCATCTCATATTTTGATTGCCGCTAATCCAGATGAAATGGCTGAAATTTTAAAAGGCGATCCAAAAAATGAAAATATGACAGAAGCTGAAATTAAAGCTACTGTTGATAAACAAATGGCAGAAAAATTGAAAAAAGCTAATGAAGTTTTAGCTTTAGTAAATAAAGATGCTTCATCATTTGCAAAAGTTGCAAAAGAAAATTCAGAAGATGTTGAATCTGCAAAACAAGGTGGCGATTTAGGTTTCTTTGCAAAACAAGAAATGGTTGAGCCATTTGCTAACGCTGCATTTGCTATGAAACCAAATACAATAAGCGGTCTTGTAAAAACCTCTTACGGTTACCATATTATTATGGTTACAGATAGAAAAGCAGCAGGTCAAGATTCTTTTGAAAAAGTAAAAGCTGATATTATGTTATATTTGGAAAATGAGAAAAAAGTAAAAGTTTTAGAAAATTTTGTTGAAACATTAAAGAAAACAGCTAAAATTGAATACTTAAATCCTGAATATAACCCAACAGATATAAAAGCAACATTACAAGAATACGCAAAAACAAATGCATCATTTGCAGAACAAGTAGATGAAGCAAATCATTCTGCAACTCCTGCACCTGAAAAAGCAAATAAATAGTTTGTTTTAAATAAAGATAAAAGGGGCGTTCTGAAAGAATTTAGGAACGCCCCTTTTTTTGATTTTATATAAAGTTTCTTTGGAAAAACTTTTATTAAACATTTTATCAATGTTTAATTTTCGTTTTGCTCTCTTTTCATTTTTGGAACAAGATAACCAAATCCATAAATCATCATTGATGCTTGAGCTATAATCGCTATAATAACGCTTATTGTTCCATTTTGTAGAGTAATTAAATTGTTTGTCCAAAAATACCAGCAAGTATAAATTGCAACAGGAATGTTTAACAATGTGCTAACAACAAGACCTGGATTGTATTTTCTTTTGAAAACGAAGAACATTCCAACGTGTGCAAAAGCATTTAAGAATGAGAAAAGTGCTGTCCAAATACCCCATTCTAGTCCAAAGAAGTGTGCCAGAATTGCAGAAAGTGGCATTGCTACGTACACAAGTGGAATATTTATCCAAAATGAACCAACTTTTGTTAGGGGATAATCACCTCTATCAGATTTCATCATATTTCGATTGAAAAAGTCTAAAAATCCTGCAGGGAAAATATATTCTTCATATTCGTGTACCCAATAAACAATTACTTGAAGCCAAATTAGATATAGAGCATAGTTTTCATCTTTAACGTATAGAAAAATTAAAATAAAGCAATAAAAAGCTAAAAATGGTGTTGCTTTCATCCAATTGTCATATAACCATTTCATAAAGACCTCCTATTCAAAAATTATATCTGCTGATTCGGTTAATGTATCTTTTAATCTATCTAAGTATTCTTCAAATTGTTTGCATTCATCGTTTTTATAAATTTTTAGAAATTTATTTACATAATTTTCAATTAAAGCTCCGTTTTTTTCTAACAATTTTTCGCCCATTTTGGTTAAATGTATCGTTTTAACCATACGGTTATTGTGAGTTTTTAAAACTCTCTTTATAAGACCATTTTTTTCTAATGTTTTGAGGTCTTTGCTTAAATTAGCTGTTCCTTTACATAAGAATTTTGCTAAATCTCTTTGGTAATAATTATTGCTTCTTTTTAAAACGGATAAAATTTCGTATTGATTAAAAGTGATATCTGCTTTTTTGTTTTGATTAAAAAAGCGTATAGCTAAAATTTGTGAAATTTTTGCTGTTACATTTAATTTGTAAAATAATGATTGTTTAGTCATAAGAAACCTGTAATATAATATTAT
>CAZKJV010000028.1:0-15020 GCA_964553175.1 uncultured Muribaculaceae bacterium
TCATCACTCAAAAGTCCTTTCGGAGTTTCAGGAGTTTCAGGAGTTTCAGGAGTTTCCGACTTTTTAACTTCTTCTTTTTGAGAAGTTTTTTCTTGCACATTTTTTGGCAACTCTAAAGGCTTAAATTCAACCGCATTAACTGAATTTATGAAAAAACATGATACAATTATCAAGTATATAAACTTTTTCATATCTTTATTTTAAAACACTTTTTTCTCACATTCAACAACATGAAGTTTTATTTCAATTGTTTGTGGTATACTTTACTAAGAAAAGAGGAATTATGTTTAGTACTGATATCATCTACGAAGTTGTAACATTTTCAATCGGTGATACAAAAGCCGGAACTAAAATGGGCAAACTTCAATTAAAAAATCCTGAAGACGAAACTTTATTAAATTGTATTTTGTGGGAAGAAACTCTTAACAGAATTGATTCAAAAGTTTTTAGAAGCGGAAACAAAGTTAGATTAGTTTCAGCAAGTTTTAATGAAAAATTCAACAATTGCTTAGTTTCAGCTATTGAACTTATTGAAGAAGCTCAAACAGGCTTAACCGAAGAACAAACAGATAAATATTTCAACGGAATTTTATCTTATATTGAAAAAATCAATGATGAAAAACTAAAAAATTTCATAAAAGAATATTTTACAACACACGAAAAAGAAATAAAAATTTCACCTGCCGCAAAACTTATGCACCACAATTTTGTTGGCGGACTTTTAGTACACACTTTTGAATGTTGTGAACTTGCGGAAAATATCGCAAAAACAAGTTTTCAAAGAATAAACACCGATAATTTATATGCAGCGTGTATTTTACACGACATTGGTAAAATTTTTGAATACACAGTTGACACAGAAAGCGGATTAATCGATTACAACGAAGAATTTAAAAAAGATTGGTTAACTCATTCTCAATACGGATATTCATTATGTATGCAACAAGACTTTAAAGAAGTTGCAAGAATGATTGCAGCACACCACGGAAGAAGTGATTGGGGTGCAATCATTGATTTAAACGAAAAAGATTTAGAATCAATGGTATATATCGTTCATCATATTGACGATTTATCAGCAAAATTTGGTAGAACAAACGTAGCAATGCTAAAATAGGTAGATATGAAAGTAAGTTATAAAGTTCCAGCAACAACTGCAAATTTAGGTCCTGGGTTTGATAGCCTTGGCTTAGCGTTGCCAATTTATAATATTATCAGCATTGAAGAAACAGTTTTACCAAGCACAGGCGTTGAAGTTAACGTAATGAAAGACGTTGAGGACGCCGAATTATTGGAATTAAACGAAGTTCCTCAAGATAGAGATAATATCGTTTACAAAGCAGTAGAAATGCTTTACAACCTTGTTGGACAAGATGCAAGCGAATTAAAAATAACAATTCAAACAAATATACCTATTGCAAAAGGTTTAGGAAGTTCCGCATCGGTAATTGTTGGCGGATTACTTGCAGCAAACGAACTTTTAGGATTTCCTGCTGACGAAACAGCTTTATTATCAATTGCAACAGAGGTAGAAGGACACCCTGATAACGTTGTTCCTGCAATTTTAGGCGGAATGGTGATGTCATCAATGGAAGACGACGGCTCTGTTATTTACAGAAAACTAAATTGGCCTGATGATTGGCACATCACTGTATGTATTCCAGATTATGAACTGGCAACAAACGTAGCACGTTCAGTTTTGCCTGAAGCATATTCGCTTGATGATGCAAAATTTAACGCAAGAAAATATGCAATGCTTGTTCACGCAATAGATACAAACGACGCAAAACTAATGAAATCTGCGATGGAAGACCGTTTACATCAACCTTACAGAGAAAGACTTGTTCCAGGATTTAAAGAGATTAAAGACGCACTAAAACACGAAGAAAATGTTTTAGGTACAGTCATAAGTGGTGCAGGTCCTGCAATTATTATTGTTTCTCAAAAAAATGATATTGATAAAATTCAAAAAATAGTAAAAGAAATTTGGAATAATCTAAATATTCACGCAGAAGTTAGAACTCTTTGCGTTGAAAAAGACGGTGCTCACAAAGTTGACTAAAAATTTAGGAAGCTTTTATTATTAACTTTAAAATTTCATTACCAAAAAGCAAAACCCCAATTATTCCGCTAAAAACACTTGCGACAACAACAGCACCTGCGGAAATATCTTTTGCCATACCTACAAGTTTTGAATATTTGTTGCGAAATACCGCATCTAAACCGAATTCCAAACTTGTATTTATAAACTCTGCAACCATTACATTAGAGATAGCAATAATTAAAATGCAAATTTTGGTTATACTCATTTTCAACAACAAGGCAAAAACTATAACCAAAATTGCCATGATTATATGAATTTTAACATTTTTTTCCGCTTTCACAGAAAGTCTTACGCCTCTTCCTGCATTTTTAAAAGAATGAAAAAAACCTTGTGATTTATATTTAGACATTTTTATCCTTAATTTTTGCCAAAGCTAACTTTTGAGCCTCTACAATAAAATTATAATCTTCTTCCGTTTGATGGTCAAAACCTAACAAATGCATTATTCCGTGAGCCAACAAGAAACATAATTCTTCTTCCTTTGTAACTCCTTTTTCTTCTGCACTTTGAGCTATTTTATCTAAAGCTAAAATAATTTCACCTAAATTTATTTCGCCGTCAAAAATAAATCTTTCCTCTGGTTCAGTATCAGCAAAAATAGCAAAAGTAATAATATCTGCGACATAATCTTTATCTCGATATTCTTTATTTATCTGATGCGTTTTTTCGCCATCACAATACAAAATATCAAATGTAATCGTATCGTATTCTTGTCCGTTTAAACAAGAATTATCGTAAATATCAGACCTTTGCATATAATAATTAAGTACTCTGCGAGCAATCTCAATTAACTTTGCCTCGTCGACATTCCAATCTTTATAAATATTTTCACTAAAAATATTTACTGTCGGGTTAATCATCTTGACCTTTTTCCAACTTTTTAACTTTTTCTTCCATTTCTTTATCCATCAAATGCATTTGACTTGGAAGAATTACATCTGATTTATCCAATTCTTCAACAATATTTTGATGATATTTAATTCTATCATGTTGAGTACCTCTTAAAATTCTGCTAAATGTTGCAGCAATTGTTTTTAAATCCGCAAGAGTTAACGGACAATCTGAAAGCTGATCGTCGTTTATTCTTTCATCAATAATTTTCTTAATTATTGACTCTATTTCTTCCGCCGTATTCGCTTTCATTGCACGAACCGCAGCCTCAACAGCATCTGCAATCATCAAAATACCAACTTCTTTAGTTTTTGGTTTTGGACCTGAGTAACGGAATTGGTCTTTTTTGACGTTTTCCGCACCTTCTTCTTTTATCGCTTGATTATAAAAATAACTTGCAAGTCCGTCGCCATGGTGTTGCAAAATAAAATCATATATAATTGCAGGAAGTTTATACTCTTTTGATTTAGCAATTTCTACGCCATCTTTTGTATGTGCCGTAACAACCATTTTACTTATTCTTGAATTCAATTTGTTATGCGGATTTTCAATTCCGAATGAAGATTGATTTTCAACAAAGAAAAACGGACGTTTTAACTTACCGATATCATGATAATATGCACCTACTTTTGCCAAAATCGGATCTGCACCGATTGCTTCCGCTGCAGCTTCACAAAGATTTGAAACCATCAAACTATGGTGATAAGTTCCTGGTGCTTCCATTTGCAATTTTTTAAGTAAAGGTTGGTTGTGGTCAGCAAGTTCAGCCAACGCATAAGGAGTAACAATTTTAAAAGTACTTTCCAATAAAGGTAAAATACCTAAAACAATCATACTGCTTAAAACACTATTTATAAATATTAAAATTACATCACGAGCAATAACAACATTTTCAATATCAATCAAGAATTTTTCAAGCATATAAATACTTGCAACAAATAATGCACCCGTACAAGCAATGTACAAACCGGCTTTAATCAAATCAAATCTTCTTGCAAAATTTACTTGAGTCATAAACAATGTCGTGACAAGATTCAACAATACAAATGATGTCATAAACTGAATATCATATTGCATACCCAAAGTTAGCAAGCTCAACATTAAAGTTGCCGCAACAAAAGCAATTCCCGTGCTTGTAAAAATTGAAATAATCATAATATATGCAGGGAATGGCAAAATATATGGTGAAAATCCTGTTGGCAGAGCAACAGCAATACCTGCTAAAAATAATGAAAGCATTGCAATGATTGATTTTTTTCGACCGTCCATTTTGTTTTTGTGGAAAAGTTTCAAATACATCAAAAACGTTAAAACTGATAAAACAATAACGAAATAAACACCTAACAATCCATTGAAATTCAACTCAACAAGGTTGTAACCCGCTTGTCTTAAAGCATCACGTTTTAATTTTGTTACAGGTTCACCCTCGAAAAGAATTTTATCACCTTTTTCAAATGTTACTTCATAAGGTTTTACAGAATTTTGAGCATTTTTTCTTGCAATATCAGTTGCAAACTCATCAATTACAAGGTTTGGTACCAGAACTTGCTCTAACAATGCACCTATAACCGTCATTTGACTTCTTTGAACATTAGACGGAGTGTGTTTTTGAATAACATTTTTTAAAACATTTTTGTCAAAATCTTTTTCACTGATACCAACACTCAAAATATTGATTAATGTAAGTTTTGACTTATCAAATAATAATTTTAAATCATTTTCTGGAGTTTTTAATAAATAATTAATAACAAAATTTTTCTTTGAATCATCAGAATCAAATAACAATCCTAATTCTTCAATTTTTGTAGATTCCGTCGTATCTTTTTGACGAATTTTTAAGATAGAACTTTGCAAAGATGACAAATTATTTTTAATAAATTCATCTTCTGTTACTGTAAAAATAGGTTCAACTTTTTGAGCAACTTCTTTTCTATGAAATTCAGTTCTTTTTGTATCTTCTACAACCAACGTTTTTTCAGCAATAACATCACGTCTGGAAATCCCATTTTCTACTATTTGTTGAAACAAAAAGTTTTGAGATGAAATGATTATTGTCATCGCAAGAGTGAACAATATAAAATAAAAAGTATTTAAAAATTTAGTTGATGTCAAAAATACTTTTACCTGTTCAGGAAGTTTAATTTTGTCCATAATATATAAGCCTTGTTTTAGTTCCGATTTATTATACTATTTTATTACACTTTTAAAATTTTGCAAATATATCATCAATATTCTTTAAATAATCCTGTAAATCAAAACAACTATCAATTTCTTCCACAGATAAACTTTGAAGTACTTGATTATCGTTTAATAAATTTTCCTTAAAACTTGTATTGTTATCAATAGCCGACAAGGCATTACGCTGAACTATCTCATACGCATCTTCACGAGTTAAACCTTTTTCAACAAGTTTTAATAAAACTTTTTGAGAATAAACAATTCCACCATAAAGATTAGTATTTTTTTTCATATTTTCTTCATATACAACAAGATTTTTGAGTACATTATTAAATCTTACGAGCATAAAATCAATCAACATCGTACTATCAGGGAAAATTATGCGTTCTGCTGAACTATGTGAAATATCTCTTTCATGCCAAAGTGTAATATTTTGCATAGCCGTAACAGAATTACCTCTGACAACCCTTGCTAATCCGCAAAGATTTTCACACAATACAGGATTTCTTTTATGAGGCATTGCAGAAGAGCCTTTTTGATGAGAAGAAAAACCTTCTTGAACTTCAAAAATTTCGGTTCTTTGAAGATTTCTAATTTCTGTTGCATATTGTTCAATAACAGTCGCAATCATTGCTAATTCGTTTATATATCTTGCATAAATATCTCTTGAAATCACTTGAGTTGAAATTTTTGCAGGTTTTAACCCTAATTTTTCACAAACTAACTTTTCAACTTTCATCGGCACATTACTATATGTACCGACAGGTCCTGATATTTGTCCCGTTGCAATTTCATCTGCAACTATCAAGAAATTTTTATATGCACGTTCAAAAGAATCTAGCCAGTTTAAAAGTTTTACGCCAAATGTCGTAACCTCTGCATGAATTCCATGAGAACGACCTATACAAACAGTTTTTTTATATTTTTGTGACAGTTGCTTTAACGTAACAATCAAATTTGCTAAATCATCAGCAATAATTGCAGATGCATCTTTTATTTGCAAAGCATAAGCCGTATCAATAACATCAGAACTCGTAAGTCCTTTGTGCATATATTTTGCGTTTTCGCCTAAATTCTCATTCACGGAAGTTAAAAACGCAATAACATCATGATGAACCTCTGATTCAATTTCATCAATCCTTTTTAAATCAAATTTTGCATTATCTAAAATTTGTTTGAACGCATCACGAGGAATTTCACCAAGTTCATAATACGCCTCGCAAACGGCTAATTCTACTTTTAAGTAATAATTAAATTTGGAAGACATTTCCCAAATTTTTTTCATATTTTCTAAACAATATCTGTCAATCATATACAAATGTTAACACAAATATCACAAAAAAAGGCAATTTTTCATGCGAAAAATACTTTATATAAATACGAGGAGTATATTTAGCATGACTGTTGATTTAAAATTTTCATCAAATCCGTTTCAAAATCAAAATAAATCTTCTGATGAAAAAATTGCCGAAATGAAAAAAGCACAAGAAGAAAAACGTGCCGAATATGCTAGTATCGTTGAAGAATACAGAAATAGATATAATGTTGCAAAAAAAGATTTTGCAGAAGCTCAATCAATATTCTTAGAAAAACAACGTGAACTTGCAAAACACGATGAACATGAAAAAGACTACGATGTTTTAAAAGCAGATTTCTTATCTTCTAGAAAAACTTTCAGAGATAGCCGTTCAGAAAAAGAATTAAGATTACAATTGCTTCAATACCGCACTGACAACTACGTTAAAGCAAATACTTTAAACCTTTTAGATTTTGCTTAATCTTCACTTTTCGTTACAAGTGTTAAATTTGTAGTTGATTTTTTTTCTTGACATATTATGATTATCTTAAGAATAGATAACATAAAGGAATGTCGAAATATGTCAATTAATTTAAAAAACAAAAGTGCAATCGTTAAAAAATTCGGTGCAAACGAAAAAGATACAGGTTCAGCTGAAGTTCAAATCGCTATGCTTAGCCAAAAAATCTCAGAATTAACAGAACACATGAAATCTAACAAAAAAGATTTCTCTACAAAACGTGGTTTGTTAATGATGGTAGGTAAAAGAAAAAGACTTTTAGCTTACTTAAAAGATATTAACCTTGACGGTTACAGAGCATTAGTTAAAAAATTAAAATTACGTGGCTAATCTCTAAATCTTAGATTTAAACAAAACAATCTCTCAATTGAGAGATTGTTTTGTTGTATAAAAATCCATAAATAAGAAATAAAAATAAAAACTCCACGAACGCTAGAAATGTTATGCTATTTCTAGCTCTAGTTCTTTAACTAGCTTTTCATTATTCGCTTTTTTTGCAAAAGTAATTGCCTTTTGAATTAAGTTTTTACCCTTGTCGCCTTTATTGTAATCAATCATTAATTCACCGGCTTTTTTATAATTTATTGCGACTTTTTCATTTACACCGGCTTTTTTATAATTTTTTACTGCGTCAGAATAATATTTCAAAGCATTTGTCGGTTTGTTAAATCTATCATAAGCACTTGCAATTGTGCTTGAAACATAACCTTTATTTTTGTCGTCTTTGGATTCTTCTGCAACTACTTGTGCATCTTCATAAACATTAAACGCTTCTTTGTCATATTTATCAGCATAAATATTTCCAATTTTTGTCAAAGATTTTATTTGAGCCTTGAAATTTTCTGTTTCGCCCGCAAACGAAATTGCTGCCATATAATGCTCTATTGCAGGTTTAAATTGATTTACGTCGTCATAAATTTGAGCCATTGCATAATGAGCCTTAACTTTCACATTATCATCAGTTGCTGTTGTGACCGCATTATTATAATTTTCTAACGCAGAAACTAAATCGTCTTTTTTATCATAAATTTTTCCAATTTCAAAAGAAATTTTTGACTCATTGTCTTTGTCTTGCAATTCAACAGAACGAGCTTTCGCTTTTTGATAAGTTGAAAGAGCTAAATCATCATTTCCTTTTTTAGCAATATTTTTTGCAGAAGAAAATAAATTTTTCAAAACTGCGTCCATCTTTGGTTTTTCAGGTTCTGTTTGAACTTGTTGAGGTTGAACGATTTCTGCTTTTTCTTCGTTTTTATTTTCAGGCATCTGAACTAAAAACGCTTCGTTTATATCTTCCGTATTATATTTGTAGTCAACTTGTTGTAAGAAAATAGCTTCTACCCAATTTTCAACAACTTTTGACTCTTTATTTAACGTATTTGAAATATAAGTGTCTAACAATCCCGCTGCATTACGAAGATTTGATTGAACAACTTTTACATTTGCACCGTCTTTTTTAGTTTGTTTTTCAACTAAAGAAAGATAAGTATTAACCTCGTCAAAAATATCTTCAGGCGTACCGATTGCGTGAGCCGTATTTTTAAAATCACCTATTACTTGAGCAATATTGATTTTAGGGCTTATCATTTTTGAAACTTGAGAACTGTTTTGCACAGCACCGACAGAAGAAGATTGCATGCCGGCAGGTGCTGAATTAACAGTATGTTGAGGCGTTATTCTTCGTTGAACATTTATATTTTGAACTTGGTTGTTATACGCATAATTGTTTGCGACAGGTGAACTTACAGGACGACGTGGAGATTTGCCATCTTGCAAATCTTGTACGTATTGCAAACCACGACTTTGGGCAAGGTTAGTACTACCACCCGATTCAGCTTCCGCTTGAGTGGTTTGTTTACTTGCTTCTTCATCAGCTTTGCGTTTTATTGATTGTCGATTTTTCGGAACAATCTGATTTGTTACTCGCATTGAATCAAACAATTATTTTCCCTCGCTCTCATTTCTATAATACATTATGTACATGCTTTTTATGAATAGATAAATTCAAATTTCATACTTTTATATGACATATTTTATTTAATATTTTTTTTTCAAAAGTCATATAAATTTTAATAAACTTAACCAAAAATTTTACGAATTTAACGATATGTAGTATAATTTTGAATACAAAAAGAAATATCATTATTATTTTGAGGGCAAATATGGGCTTATTTGACAAATTTAAAGATTTCACAAAACAAGTTAATGAAGTTGAAAATCATTTATATAGCGGTAAAAAAGATTTTTTAGAAATCTATGAACGAAACGCCCAACTGGAAATAGAAATTGAAGAAAGAACAAACGAATTAAACGAAGCAAACAGACGTATGCTTACGTTACAACATATTTGGGAGATGATGAACTCCTCAAAACCGCTTTCAAGCATTCTTGATACAACCGTAAACAACCTACAAGGTGAATTAGGTTATATGCACAGTTGTATTTTGCAAAGAAAAAGTGACGAAAACGGTGAATATTATAGCGTTATGGCGAGTTCAAGAGATAATTTTATTGAACTTTTAAACTCTAGACTTGAAACTCCACTTAACTACCAAAGATTAAATTTACAAAATTCCGAAGGGATAAAAATTGTTTTAAGAACTAAAGAAATTCTACAAAGTACAGACCTTAGAACAGGCTTACTTTCAATAGCTTCGGACATAAAAGAAGAAGATTTAGAAGATTTATTGAGCGAAACAAGATGCCGTTCATTTATGCTTGTACCTCTATCAAAAATGAACCTTTCAGGCGTTTTACTTGTTATGTCATCAAGAAGTGAAGCAACAGAGGCGGAATTAGATTTCTTAAAATTATTTGCACAACAAATTGAACTTGCAATAACTATTGCAGATTTATTCCAAATGGTTAGAGAACAAGCCGTAACAGACGCTTTAACAACACTATACAACAGACGCTATTTTGAAGAAGCAATTGAAAAAGAATTTATACGTGCAAACCGTCAAAAACAACATTTTTCTGTTATCGGTATTGATTTAGACCACTTAAAACAAATTAACGACAAATACGGACACGTTTATGGTGATTTAGCAATTAAACAAATTTCAAGTGTTTTAAAACAAAACGCTCGTTCTATTGACGTTCCGGCTCGTATTGGTGGGGAAGAATTTAACGTATTACTCCCAGGAATTGATTCAAAAGGGGCAATGATTGCCGCTGAACGTATCAGAAAAGCAATTGAAGCAACTCCAATTGAAACAGTCGGAACAATTACCGCAAGTTTGGGTGTTGCAACATTTTTAGAACACGCAAACAATATTGAAGAATTACTTGAGCTTACAGACCAAGCAATGTATCATTCAAAACGTAACGGAAGAAACCAAGTTACTCTTGCAACTCCTATTTCTGAAATTTCTTGGCAAGAAGTTGCACTTAACGCTTTCAACGATATTCTTGCAACAGATAGAATTAATATCACAGATGATTTAAAACACGAATTATGCCACAAATTACAAATGGCAATCGAACAAAATACAAATCCAAAAGATACATTATATTCAGTTGCCGACGCTTTAGTTACAACATATAATCCACAACATACACTTGGAACATCAAAATCTAAAGTAATTATGGCAACAACTCTTGCAAGACGCTTTGAACTTGAAAAAGATGATGCAGACAAATTACGTGTTGCAATGTTATTGTATGACGTTGGAAACTTAATGTTACCACAAGAAATTTTACAAAAAGATGGTCCACTAACAGAAGATGAACGAAATTATATTCAAAATCACCCTAGAATAGCAGCTCAAGATATTTTAGAACCAATAGAAAATATCAAAGATATTATACCTATCATTGAAAAACACCACGAAAATTGGGACGGTTCAGGATATCCTAACAAACTTGCAGGAAATGACATTCCGCTTTCATCACAAATTATTTTGATTATCGATGCATATTTTGCACTTACTGAACCTAGAATTTACAGAAAAGCACTATCACCTTATGAAGCACTTGATGTAATCAAAGAGGGTGCAAACAAAAAATGGAATTCAACTCTTGTAAATGAATTTGTAAAACTTATCGAAGTAGAATTAAGAAAAGCTAACTAAACATCTTTTTCTACAAAATATTTAGGTCTATTTTTTGATTGAATATTTATTTTCGCAATATATTCACCAATCAAACCAATAAATAATATTTGAAGACCGCCAATAAAACAAATTGCAAATAATTCAGGTGTATCTGCAAATAAACTACAAAACATTACTATTAAGCCTACAAAAAATATTAATCTTATTGGTTTTACAGTTAATGAAGTTACTCCGTCCAAAGCCAAATTTAAAGAAGATTTGAAATTATATTTAGGCTCACCTGCTTCACGTTCTTTTCGTGGTGCTTCTAATAAACAAATTTTATTAGTCAAAGACGGAATTATTCCACGCAAAAACAAATTTGCTTCTTTATATTCCATTAATCGTTGCAAAACAACCTTGTCAACTAATCTATATTCTGAATGATTTTTTACAACATTTGCACCTAAAAATTTAATAATTTCATAAAAAGCATTTGCTGTTGCTGATTTCATAAATGAATCAGTTTCACGATTATTGTGCGTTACAAGAACTAATTCGTATTTTTCTTTTTCATATTTATCAAGAATTTGCCCTAACAAAGAAATATCATCTTGCAAATCAACGTCCAAAGATATTACCGCATCACATTTTCCACAAGCATATTCATAGCCTGCAAACAGAGCATTTTGTTGTCCTGAATTTTTTGCAAGTTTTAAACCCTTTATCATAGGATTTTTTGAATGCAATTCTTCAATCACAGACCAAGAATTGTCAGTTGAGCCATCATCAACAAATAAAATCTTGCTTTCTATTGACAAATTTCCCTCATTTGTTAACTTTTCTATTTCTGCTAAAAGTTTTTTTGAAGTTTCTTCTATCACAACATCTTCATTAAATGACGGTAGTACAAACCAAATGTTTTTCATAAAAATCCTTAATATTTAATCATATCTACAATAATATCATGTTATAATTATTATATGTCAAAAAAACAAGTCTATTTATTAATTTTAACAAGTTGTGTATTTTTAATTTATGCATTACCATACTTATTTTTTAGGCAAGATAGCGTTATTTCACCTTGGGATAATTTAGATAGTTACTTTGTTTGGTACAAAGTTTTATCAAATTACGGGTGGTATTTACCGCTAGACTTTAAAATTCCTGAATTTTTATGCGGAACCTCAAGAAACACATTCCATTCAGAATTAATTTTTCAAGTAGCGATTTTTAACATTTTAACACCCCTAAAAGCCTATATAACAATAGATTTGCTCGGACGTATCATTGGCTTTTTAGGAATGTTTTTACTACTAAAAGATTTTATTTTAAAAGACAGTAAAGATAATGAGTTACTTATTTGCGGATTATCACTTTGTTTTGCATTTATTCCTAATATGTTAATTCTAACCTTTTTAACAATTTTAGGTCAACCACTTTGGTTATGGGCATTTTTGAACATAAGAAAAGGAAATTATAAATATTATAACTGGCTAGTTCTTACATTAATGCCATTTTGCGTAAACTTTGAACTTGTAACTCCGTTTTTCTTATTTACAATCGGTTGTATATGGCTTTATGATTTAATTGCAAAGAAAAAATTTAATCCAATATTTTTATTTTCAATCTTTTATTGCGGAATAATCTCACTAATTACCATATACAGATTTATTTATCTTATGTATTTTGATAAAACATTTGTATCACATAGACTTGATTGGAATATTGAAAAAATACAAAACTCTGCACATTTACCACTCATAAACTGTATATCAAGTGGGATTAAAATACATATTTTAAATAACGGCGAGCGTTGTGCAAATCCTGAAAATAAATATATTTTACTTTACACTTTCATTTTTGCATTTATTTTAGGTTGTTTCAAAAAAGCAAAACGCTATATTATTCCAATGATAAGTCTTTTTCTTTTTATGACGGTAATCTCAATAATTTATGGCATATTTTTCTACTATAAACCATTTCAAATATTCTTAGATAATGTTGAAATATTAAGACAATTCCAATTCTCAAGGTTTTACTTCTTTATGCCAACTCTTTGGGTAATGCTTTTTGCTTTATCAGTTGACTTAATAAAAAACTCTTTTACAAAATTCGGAAAATATATCGTTTTTGTACTAATTATAGGACAAATAATATATTTATTTTGCGTTAACTCTTATTTTTCAAATACAATAAAACGATATTTACTACACAAACCTACTCAATTTTTAACCTACAAAGAATATCTTTCTGAAGAAAAATATAGATATATCAAAAACTTCATTGGAGAGCCACAAAATCAATACAAAGTAGCAGTTATTGGAGAATTATCTTATAATGTTCCAGCCTACAACGGTTTTCACACTATAAACGGATACTTTAATTTATATTCCCTTGAGCACAAAAGAAAACTTAACCAACTAAATAAAAATTTAATCGAAAATAGTCCAACATTAAAAATATTCCTTGTATATTGGGGACATCAACAATTCATTTACTGGAGTGAATACTATTTTGATACAAATGTAATGAGAGAATTAGGCGTAAAATATCTATTTTCTGATAGACCAATCCAACAGAAAAACCCATCAGATTTATATTTTCTAAAAATATTTCCACCGACAAACAATAATGGACAAACAGTATATTTATACAAACTTTTAGATAAAAAATAAATTTTAAATCAATAACGACTTAGAAATTAATATTCATCGTCATAAAATTCCATTTCTAAATGTCCGATAATAACAGTATCTCCATCTTTGATACCTTGTTTTCTAAGTTCATCAAATACGCCCATACCTTTAAGAATATTTTGTAATCTTAAAATTTGTTGTCTATTTCTGTCATCAGTTACGGCAGTTAGGCGTTTAATTTTTCCGCCGGAAACAATAAATGTATCTTTTGCAACTTTTAAAACTTCGTAAGAACTATCATCATTATCGTAAGCACCTAAATCTTCTTCAACAACGATTTCCGGTGAAGTTTTTTCAATTTCATCAACTTTTTGTGCCATTAAATATGTAATAGCTTCTAAATTTTGATGAGTTGCTGCAGAAATTAAAAATACATCGTCTGCAATTGCACTAAATTCTTCAAAATATTTATTTTGAACTTCCTCGTCAACTGCATCAATTTTATTTAAAGCAACAATTTGATATAAATGAGATAATCTTTCAGAATATTTTTCTAACTCTTCATTAATTTTTTTATAATTTTCCATCGGATTTTCTTGTGTTAAATCAACAATATGTACAAGAAAACGACATCTTTCTACGTGTCGTAAAAATTCATAACCAAGACCTACACCCTCAGATGCACCCTCAATTAATCCCGGAATATCAGCAACAACATAACCGTCACCAGTTGGTTTTCTTACTACGCCAAGATTTGGAACAAGTGTTGTAAACGGATAATCTGCAATCTTTGGTTTTGCAGAGCTTATAGCACTGATAAACGTTGATTTACCAGCATTTGGCATACCTAACAAACCAACATCAGCAATCAATTTCAATTCTAAAGATAATTCTCTTTCAATCGGCGGTTCACCTGGTTCACAAAATTGAGGTGCTCTTTTTTGTGGAGTACAAAATCTGGCATTACCTCTACCACCACGACCACCTTTTGCAACAAGCAATTCTTGACCGTCTTTAACCAAATCGCCAATAATTTTACCTGTTTTTAAATCTTTTACAACAGTACCTGCTGGAACTTTTATTTTTAAATCTTCTCCGCCTTTACCGAATTGATTTTTAATTCTTCCATTTTCACCGCTTTGAGCTTTAAAAACTGATTTATATTTAAAATCTAATAATGTTGACATACTTTCGTCGGCAACAAAATAAATATCTCCGCCACGACCTCCGTCACCACCGGCAGGACCACCTTTATCAACAAATTTTTCACGACGCCACGCAACGGCACCGTTACCACCACGTCCTGAAATTACTTTAATTTTTGCTTTATCTATAAAATTCATATTTGTATTATAATACA
>CAZKJV010000029.1:0-14788 GCA_964553175.1 uncultured Muribaculaceae bacterium
ATATAAGGGAGAATACTATGATTAAAAAATTAGTTATATTTTTAGCAATATTATTGGCAAGTGCTAATTGTGTATTGGCTGAACAAGCTTATCATCAAACAATTACACCTGAAGTTGCAAGTGGCATAAAAAAATATAAATCAGGTAATTATGTTGGAAGTTTGCAAGACTTATATAATTACATGGTCAAAAGTAGAAATAATATGAGAAATCAATTAGCTGCATATTATTTGGCTATGGCTTTTACAAAAGCAGGTGAAATGGATAAAGCAAAAATCTATTATAGACACACTATGAATTTGAATGCTAATAACACTATTGGACAATATGCTCAAAAAGGTCTTGTTTGTATTGAAGATCCTGCAAATTGTTATGTAAATCATAAAGAAGTGAAAGCAGATAATAAAACTGTAACAAACGAAACAGAGCTTGATAGATTTATCAATGCACCTTATGGAAACGGACTTTCAGCAGATTTAAATAAAGAGATTGAACGTAAAAAAGTTGAAAAATTAAGAAAAGAAATGAATTCAGATCAAGAATTAAACAGATATGAATTCAAAAATTTCAAAGATTTTACAAAGAAAAAAGGTCAATTATTTTTTAAAAATAATAATAATGACGGTATAAAAATTGCATCAAACACTACACCAACAGACGAAGAAGTTTTGAATGCAATAAGAGTTTTGAATGCCGCTGGGTTGAATAATATTGCAAATCAAGCACAAACTGCACAAGAACAAAAAAATCTTACTCAAAAAGAGGAAGAAGTTAAAAGTGAAGTAAAAAGTGCATATAAACCGGATATAACTAGAGAAGAATATCAAAAACAAATTCAAAGAGAAATGATGCAAGCACAAATGGCTGCAATGAGTCAGCCGAACATCGGTGCATTATTTGGTGAAAAAAATAATAATAACAATAACAACATGATGAATTCAAACATGATGAATATGTTGCCGTTTATGATGGCACAACAAGCTCAAAACGGAAACGCTAATAATCAACAAATGATGTCGCCTGATATGATGCAGGCAATGATGTTTAATTCAATGATGCCGAATTTTAATTTTGGCTTAGGTAACGAAAATTAATAAAAAGGAAAGATATGAAAATTCAAACCACAAGATTTGGAGAAATTGAGGGCGATGAAAAAGCCATTTTTAATTTTGTAATGCCTATTTTAGGCTATAATGACGAAAAACAATTTATTTTAGTTGAGTCAAAAGAGGCTTCTCTTTTTAAATGGTTGCAATCAACAAAAACTCCTGATTTAGCTTTTTTAACAACTTCACCGAGCTTTTTTGGAATAGATTATGTCTTTGAATTGCCTGATGAAGCTGAAAGTGCATTAGATGTAAAATCCGCAGAGGATTTAATGGTATTAAATATTGCAAAAGTGCCAAATAATAACCCTCGAGGAACAACAGTTAATCTTTTAGCACCGGTTATATTTAATATTAAGAATAACAACGCAGGTCAAGTAATTCTATCAGGTTCAGGTTTGGACGTAACTTATCCGTTATTCCAAAATCAACCTGCAAAGGACGATGAAAACACGAAGGAAGGTGAACCTACCTAATGTTGATTTTATCTAGAAAAAATGGTCAAAAAATTATCATTAATGACGAAATAGTAATTACAATTTTAGATGCAAAAAACGACAATTGCAAAATAGCAATTAACGCACCTAAAGATGTGAAAATTTATCGTGAAGAAGTTTACGAACAGATACAAGAGGCAAATAAACAATCTGACAGTGTTTCTCTTGAAGCATTGGGAGATTTATCAACATTAATGCCTACCCAAAATGCACAACAAAAGAAAGTTATAGTTAAGAAAAAACAGCAATAATGGATTATTTTGAAGCGAAAGAATGCTTAGTAAATCTTGAACTGGATAAATGCGAAGATTTTTTTAAAGAAAATAATTACCAACTTGAGTATGGTTATTGTGAACTTTTGCGTGGAAATGTGAATGTTGCAAGAAAAATTTTTACTCCAATACGTGAAATTGATTTACGTGCTGATTGGGCGTATTTGTTTATACAATTTATGAATAATTATATTCAATTTATGCCGTCATATTTGCAAATTAGAAATTTCTTAGAAATTGACATAGGTTTGTTGATAAAAGCCGGTTTGTCAGAGGCTGTGGAGAATGTAATAAACGCTTGCGATATTTTTTACCGAATAAATCCGGAAAGTTACAAATTTATTGCAAGAGTTTTGTTTAATTATGATTATCCGACATTGGCAAAAATCTTTTTGAATAAAGGTGTAGAAAATAGCTATAATGACCCCGAATTGCATTTTATTTACGGAAAATATCATTTACTTTATAAAAATGATTTGCTTGCAAAAAGAGAGTTTGAAACTTGTTTAAATGTTTTGCCTAATTATTATCCTGCAAAAATGATGTTAGAAAATTTAAGTAAGCAAAAATAATTTTATTTGTATAAAAGCGAAAAACTTAATGTAAAACATTAAGTTTTTCGCTTTTATTATTTATTCATTGAATCTTATTCAAATTTTGCTACGTCTTGAACTTTTGCGTAAGTTCTCAAAACTTCTGCAACCGACCAAGCTTGATTTGCAGTACCTTTAGAGTGGAAATCTCCGCTTGCATCAAAGATTTCTGCAATACCACCAATACAGCAACCGCTATCAGCGTGTGCAGGAACTTTTCCTGACATGTGGTCAAGTAGTGGAGTGATGAATTTTACGACTTGTTCTTTTGATTCCTTAGTGTTTCCATTTGCATTTAAGTATGCATCACAGAAAGCACCGATTTGCCAAGTCCATACAGTACCTTGGTGGTAAACTTTATCACGAGTATCACCGTTTCCGTTTGGATAGTATGGTGCGTATCCGTCTTCATCTTCAGCCAATGAACGTAAACCGTATGGAGTTAATAATTTATCTTGTACTGTTTTTACAATGCTTTTTTGGGTTTCTTTGTCAAAAGCACAGTGAGTTAAAGACGCTGCGATTACTTGGTTTGGTCGAACTTGTTTTCCTCTACCTTCTTTATATTCAGGATTATTAGGTGTATCAATTAAATCATATAATCCGCCTTTTGGATTAATGAATTTTTGCATGCTACCTTTAACGATGTCTGCAAGTTCTGTATATTTTTTTGCATTATCAGTTTCTCCGAATTTTTCTGCTAAGTCTGCCATAACTCTTAATCCGTTGTACCATAATGCGTTAATTTCTACAGCTTTTCCGTCACGTGGAGTGTATGGGTGAGATTTTTTTGCTTGAGGATCCCATTTTGCAGAGTCCATCCAAGTTAATTGACCATCATCAGCGGTAATTAAGCCGTCTTTGTCCATTCCGATACCGCTGTTTCCGTCACCAACAGGAAGTTTTCTTTGACCTTTTTCAACAATACCTTTCATTAATGGATTTTGTTTTTCTAATTCTTCTGCGGACATTCTACCGTACATGTGATGTTTTACAACTTTTTTAAGAGAGTTGTATTGTTCTTTTACGAATTTCATGTCAGTTTTGTCGCCGGCAGCTTGAGTGTATTGGTCTAAAGCGTTAAACCACCACATAGATGCGTCAATTGTGTTATATCCAGGTCTATCGTTTGCACCTTCTGGGAAGTTGTTTGGTAACATACCATTGTTTGCATATTTTGCAAATGATGTAAGAATTGATTTTGCGTCATCAAAACGTTTTGTTGTAAGAGTTAACCCAGGTAATGCAATCATGGTATCTCTACCCCAGTCGTTAAACCAGTGATAGCCTGCCATAATTGTTTTTCCGTCAATTGAGTTTCTGTGAACTACAAATTGGTCTGCTGCTCTTTGAAGATTATCAATTGTCTTACTTCTTGGAAGTCCTGATTGCTTATACAATTTTTCAAGTCTGTCTTGTTTTTTTGATACTTCGTTTTGAATATTTACTTCTCTTGTTACAGGTGAAGTTGCAGCCATAAATGAGAAAGTTTCATTTGGTTTTAATGTAACTTCTAATTCTAATGGTTGGTATACTCCGTCCTCTTTTTGTTGAAGTCCTCTATCAGCCTCTCTTTGATAGTAATAATCGTTGTAAAAATGTCCTTTGTCGTTTACTTTTACAGGTTTTGACCATGCCAAATATGTTGGTTCGGTTTTGTTGTCCCATTTTTTAGCGTTAACGACAGCACCTTTTGTTCCTCGTGTGTAATACCATTCTTTAACACCGTTTCCGCCACCGTGAATGCTTCTGTTATTTACAAAAGGTCTCAATTTTATAGTAATAGGTTCAGAGCCTTCAGGGGCATTGTATGTGTATCCTGTTACAACTTCAGGATTACCAACTTTTTCCGGCATTACAAGTTGTTTCTTTAACGTTTTGTTTTCGCCTAAATCATATTCCCATGTCGGAACGGGAAGTGTTGTAAAATCTTTTATTTCAACAAGTTCATCTTTTGGTAAGCCGTCTTTCATTCCGCCGTATGTTACGTTAGAAATTTTTAAATTCTTTCCGTTAATAGAAACTTCGTCATCAATTCTTTGAAGAATGATATTTCTTTCAACAGGGGCATTTTTTGATGATGCTAAAAGCCCGTGATAAACTCTGGAATTGTTACCGTCAACGGTTGCGGAAGCATAAGAACCGTCGCCAGAGGTTTCAATCCATTCCATTTTTTCTAAATTTGTTCGTTTTATAGGGTTTGTTTGTTTGCCTGTGAACGAATAAAAAACAGGTTTAAATGTATTTAATAAAGTTTTCATAGTGATAATATTAAAGCTTATCAATAAAATTTTTGCTACTCAATAAATGTATTTTTTACAATTGTTTACAAGTTGAAAATATAATACATATTGCCGTTTTTTTGGTATATATTTTTTGATAGACTTTGAAAGTACTACTTTAGGATAGAAAGATTTTTATGAAATTATGCGTTTATTGTGGGACTTTTAACCCTATTCACAATGTACATATTGCCGTTGCAGGTTTTGTGAAGAAAAATTTTGATTTTGATACGATTTTATTTATTCCCGCATATAAACCGCCTCACAAAAATATTGATGATGATTTAGCAAATCACAGATATAATATGGTAAAAATGGCAATTGAGGGTGATGAAAAATTCAGTATAAGTAATATTGAATTTAGACATGAAAGATATTCTTATACAGTTAACACAATTGAACAATTGTATAAAATGTTTCCATCAATTGAGGGTAAAATAAGTTTTATTATTGGAACAGACGCATTTAGACAAATTGAAGATTGGTATAAAACAGACGAATTAAAAGAAATGGTTAATTTTATTGTTTTCCCAAGAGAAGAAAATTTTAAAGCGGAAACGTTGGAAAAATTTAGACCTTTAGGGTACAATTTCATTTGCGTGAACATGCCGTTTATAAATGTTTCTTCAACTGTTTTGAGAAGCAGAATAAGAAAGGGTAAACCAATCGGAAACTTAATTCCAACGAATGTTCAAGAGTATATCAGAGAAAACGGACTTTATTTAGAAGATGAAAACAATTGATGATATTAAAATTTGGTTAAAAGAAAATCTTGATAATGAAAGATTTTTGCATTCATTAGGAGTTGCAGATTGTGCGGTTGAATTAGCTGAAAAATATGGACAAGATACACAAAAGGCTTATCTTGCAGGGTTGGTTCATGACTGTGCAAAATGTTGTAAAAATGAAGAATTACTAGACATTTTGAAAAACAAAATGCATTGTGATATGGAAGAATTGCTAAATCCAAAAACTTATCATTCGCCTGCGGGTTCGTATTTGGCTCAGAAAGTTTTTGGAATAGAAGATAAAGAAATTTTAGATTCAATTTATTGTCATACTGTTGGTAAAGAAAAAATGTCTGTTTTTGAAAAAATTATCTTTCTTGCAGATAAAATTGAACCGAATACAAGAGAAAAATCTTGGAGAGAGCATATTTGGTCTGTTTTAGAGCAAGAAAACGGACTTGATAAGGCTTTGTTAGAATGTTACGAATATACGATAAAAAGTCTTGTTGACAGACGTTTAAAAATCTGTCTTACAACCGTAAAAATTTATAACGAATTACTTGATGAGCTTAAGGCATAAGTTTTCAATTGCGTTAAGCGGTGTAACGTTTGAAATTATCTGCTTTTTTGCGAGTTCAACGGCTTCAAAATCTTCTAAAAATTTTACTTGAATTTGCTTGTTTGAAGAATTGCTTTTCATAAGTGATAAAATATAGCTTTGAACTTGTTCAAGTGTTTTTATACTGTCTTTTGACAGGTCATTGAGTTCTTTTGCAACTTTAAAAACATCTTTTCTTTCAAACTCAAAATAATTTTCAAAAACATCTTTTATCGGAGTCCAGTCTGTTTCTTCACGTTCAAATGATGGTACAAAAAAGCATTGAGATCGTGAAATTATTGTAGAAATAACATCGTTTTTATCTCGAGTTAAAAAGAAGAAAGTTGTTTTTGCCGGTGGTTCTTCAATTGTTTTCAAAAGAGCGTTTGCGGTTTCTTCTTGGAAGTTTAATTTGTTCAAACCTGCAACATTGCCGTCTTCATCTCTATCACAAAAGATAAAAACTCGGTGAAAATCAGATGAATTTAGTAAGGATTGTTTTATAAAGTTTGCTTGTTTAATTGAAATTACTGTTTTTGACGTGTCATCGTCCGGTTTGTTTTCTTTTTTAGAAATAGTTAATACCGCTGGGTGTTCGCCGTTGATAATCCAGTTACAATCAAGGCAATTGCAGTCATAATTTTGGTCTTTTTTACAATTTAAAAGTCGTGAAATGTATAATGCAAGTTTGTATTGAGCATCTAAGTCGGAACCGTAAAATAAAATGCTGTGTGCAATTGATTTTTCGGAGTTTTTTATTCCATTTTCAAAATAATTTGTAAGAAATGGGTATTTATCTAAGAATAGCATTTTGCACCTCATTTTCTACGTTTACGCTCATACCTGATTTAACTCTATGTTCTGCAATTGTTAAATTTTCTTTTAATTGTACAAGATTTTTTAGCGGAATATTTCCTAAATTTCTAAGTGTTACAGAGATTTGTTTTTGGCTCATTCCTGTTATTGAAATAAGTTCTTCTATTGATTTACTTGAATTTATTTTTAATAAAATCTTTTTTCTTAATTCTGTTTGTGCCGTTGCAAGAATTTTTAGCGGGTGATTTTTGTCTAAAAGTTTTTGGTATTCTTCAATCGCTTTGTCAAAATTTTGAGTTACGATAAAATCTATAAAATGAAAAATGTCTTCGTTTGAAATACAAATTTCTTTAACCATTTCTATCGTTATATCTTTTTTAGGATAAGCAAGCAAGCTAAGTTTTTCTAACTCCATATCCAATTGACGTAAGTTGTTTCCGATTTGTTCAATTAAAAACATCGGAACATCTTTATCAAGAACGATATTTTTTGATTTTGCGTTTTTGTTAATCCATTTTTCTAAATCTTGTTTGCCGTAATAATTTAAAGCGAAAGACGGGAATTCTTGTGCGTTAAATTTTGATAATAATTTAAAAAGTTTTGTTCTTGAATCTATTTTTTTCTTGTCGTTTTTTTGTAATTCTGCAACAAAAACGATGTCCGAATTTTCAGCCGTATTGTTTAAAGCGTTTTCAAGTTCTTTTATTTGTTTATCGTCAAATTTTGATTTACTTTCGCTTGAATTTTCTACATTTTCTGGGTCTTTTTTACCTGAAGAACTAAAATATTTTTCGCAATTAATCATGGTGAGCATTCTTCCGAACATCATACCTTGAGCTCGTACCGCTTCAATTAAATCTGGAAAAGGCGGATTGTCAAAAGTCTTGTAACTCATGGCAATAAAATTTTTATCAAGCCCTTTTTTTAGTTTTTCAATGGCTTGTTCAATGTTAAAATCTTCATCACCGTAATAAAAATAAATTGCCATATTATGATTCTACAAGTAAGCTTGAGCCTATCACACCTGCGTTGTTTCCTAATTGAGCAGGAACAATTTCAACTGCGTTTGCTGAAATAGGCATTGCTCGTTTTAAAAGAGTTTCTTTAACAGGTGCTAATAACAAATCTCCGCAACCTGCAACTCCGCCACCGATAATAATTCTTTCCGGATTTAAAAGGTTTACAACGCTTGCAAGTCCTGTTCCTAGGTATTCGCCCATAATTGTGAAAATACGTTTTGCAACGCCGTCACCTTGCATTGCTGCTTGAGCTACGATGTATGGAGTGATTTCTCCGTCAGCCATTTCTCTATATTTTGTTGATTTTCCGCCACGTAAATAATCAGTTGCCATTTCAACGATTGATGGACCTGAAACGTATGCCTCTAAACAACCATAATCTCCACAACCGCAAAGTTTTTCACCGTTGTAGAATAATTTTATGTGTCCGATTTCACCCGCTGCATTGCTTGCACCACGTACTAATTTCCCGTTTAGGATAATTCCTGAGCCGATACCTGTACCAACTGTGATGCAAATTAAGTTTTCACAACCTTTTCCTGCACCGTAGTTTAATTCGCCAAGAGCAGCACAACGTACGTCGTTATCAATTTTTGTCGGAATTCCGAATTCTTTTTCAATTATTTGTGCAATTGGAACATCTGCCCAACCAGGGATATTTGGTAAATTTTTTACAACGCCTGTTTTGTAATCAACTTGCCCTGGGAAACCAAATCCGATACCGTCAATATCACTTTTATTTGATTTTGTTTCGGTTAACAATGTTGAAATTGCTTGTTTCATATTGTTTACAGTATATTCATATCCCATTTCCGAACGTGTTGGGATTGAATTTGAATATAAGATTTCACCTGTTTTGCTAACAAGTGCAAATTTAATATTAGTTCCGCCTACGTCTATACCAATTCTATTTTTAGCCATTTTTTACTTCCTTTTCTTCCTTATATAAATAATAAGACAAAGGAAATTTTTTGTCATGTTGAATTTATTTTTTATTTTATTTCTGCTTTTTTCTGGACTTCCACGCTGTGACGAAATGTAATAACTATAACGAAATGTAAAAATAATTTTACAACGGAGGAAAGTCAAGTATAATCCAAAATAGAACTGGATAGAACGGAACGGGCGGATTGTAAGTTATTTCTTAATATGTTAACATGTAATTAAGTATTAATTAACATTGGGGGCGGATTTATGAAAAAACTCTTAGCGTTCACTTTAGCTGAAACTTTAATCGTAATAGGTATTATTGGTATTGTATCAGCATTGACTTTACCAAACTTGAATAGTTCAACAGGTGAAAAAGAAAAAGTTGCTAAAGTAATGAAATTGTATCAAAATTTTAACGATGCTTATGGTCGTGCTGTTGCTGTTTATGGTCCTATTGATGAATGGTTTGCAAATGATACTACTGCTACGGCACAAGCTACAAGATTTGCTCAAAGAATAGCCGAATTTATGAAAGTATCAAGAACTTGTAGTGGTAACACTTCAACATGTTTCTCATCGCAAATAACAGTTGGGCCTTTAACTACTAATAAAAATGCTGGTTTTTATTCATCAAATTATGGATTTGTTTTGGCAGATGGAACAGGTGTTGTGATAACAACAGGTTCTATGGGTTTAACTCAATGCAAGGATACATATTGTGGAGATGGTTATAACATTACAGATACTATACAAGATTGTATACTAGTAGATATTGATGGACCAAATAAGGGTATGTCAGCCCCTGGTTTAGATATTTTTGCGTTTGAGTTTGGATTAAAAGGCATTTTTCCTGCTGGTGTTGCGTCAGGTAGTGTTTCAAGTTCTGTAAGCAGTGATGGGCTTGCTTTAACCAGATGGGTTATTGATAATGGTAATATGGATTATTTGAAATGTGCAAGCAGTTTAAAATGGTCAAATCAAACTAGTTGCAAATAAAAAGAGGGTGTCTGTTAAACCCTCTGTACTTGAATTTACTCTAAAAATAATTTTTGCCACGGTAAATAAGACAATTAATATTTGTCCTATTTACCGTTATTTTCTGCAAACTAACACTACAAAATATTTGTAATAATCTACAAATTAAATCTATGATGCAACCAATCTGATTGCTTCTTGTAACAATTCTTTTTGTGAAGAAATTAATTTATTTGCAAGTTCCATTTGAACTTTTGCTTGTTGGTAGTTAGCGATATTATCTTTAAATCCTACGTTTGATAATTCTAACAAACCTGAACGGATTTCGCCACGTCCTAAAACTGGTCTACCAGATTCTTCTGTTTCAACAAATTGACCGTCTTTAATTTCATATAAGCCGTTTTTGTTATGGAAACTCATTGTTGAAATTTTATATAACGGTACTCGTTTTTTACCGCCGTCGGCTTTACCGTAGATTGTTCCATCGTTTTTGATTTCGTAATCATCGTATTTGCCTAAATATTTACCGTTATTTGGGTCAATCCATAGTTTAATGTTTGTTGTTGGTACGTCTAATGCCCCACCCTTTGTGATTGTTTCTTCATAAAGGTCGGCACTTAGTGATTTTGTACCTGCCATAATCTCACCTTTATCGTTCAAGATGTAACCTTGAACAGTAAAGCCGTCTTTATTTTTGTAAACACCTTCGGAGTCAAAGTCAAATTCACCGTGTCTTGTGTAAACGATTTTTCCATTTGTATCACGAGTTACAAAGAAACCTTCACCTTCTAAGAAAAGGTTTGCGTTTGCTGTACCCGGAGTAGATTTACCTTGTCCAAAGTTTTTGTCGCAAGTGTCAAGAACAGCCCCGTTCAAGAAAGTTTTAAAGTTAACTTTGTTTTCTTTGAACCCCGGAGTATACATGTTAGTCATGTTGGTTGTAAGGGCGTTCATCCATTCTGTTGTTGTTTTTTGAGTATTAAGTGCCGTTACAAATGAATCATTCATAGCCGTTCTCCTTTTTATTGTTTCTGTTGTTTTGTTTTTGTTTGTCGTCCTCGTCTTTTTTGCTTTGACGGTATGAAAGGTTTTCGTATTCTAGACCTTCATCTTTGAATTGTTGTTGTAATAATGGTAGATTTGCTTTTAAATATTGCTCTACCGCTTTATCACCCGGAAGAAATTCTGCTGAAATTTTTCCGTCTTTGTTAACTTTCAAGATTACTGATAAATCTTTGTCAAAATCAACACGGAAAGATTTATTGTTTTCTTGAGATTCTTTTAGTGCGTTTAACAAACTTTTTGAAACTTGTACCGATGAAGCTTCTTCAACGTCTTTTAACATATTGTTGTTTGTATCTGCAGTTTTTGTTCCGTCAATAATTTGTTGATTTGTTTCTATCAAATTATTGAAAAATTTTGCGTCTGCTTCAGTCATTTTTATGGCTTTTTCCGAAGCTTTTTCACTTGTCGCTTTTGTTGATGCACTTTTAGCTGTTTTTGTTGCACTATTTGTTGTTAAATTTGCATCTAAAAATTTAACAATATCTGATGTTTTCGTTGAATTTAACGATTTGTCTAATTCAAGTACAGGTGAAGTTATCGGCTCAAATTTTATGACTTTTATGTCCTCTGTTTCCATCGGCAAGTCTTCAATTTTTGCAACTTCTATATCTTTTTTACTGATATTTTTTGAAATGTCTACTTTTGAAACATCTTCTGTAACATCAATTAAGCCGTTTTCTTTTTTATTGTTTTTAATATCTTTTGTTTTGATATTGTCTACAATTTCATTTTTAATTTTGTTTGGTTTAAGGTTAATATTTTTATCTAAATCAATGATATTTTCAGCAATTTTTTCTGTTGAAACATCTTTAATTTCATTTTTGTTTGATTTAATATCAGCGTTTTTGTCTAATTCAATAACGTTTTCAGCAACCTTTTGTGTTGAAGCATTTTTAACTTCATTTTTGCTAGGGGTTACATTAATATTTTTATCTGTTTTAATGTTGTTTTCTTTTATTTCTTTTCTTTCAAGTTTGCTTTGTTCATTATTAATTTTTGAAACTTTTTCTAAATTTTTGTTGTTTAAATCAAATGTTTTTACGTCTTCTGTTTCATTTGTAACAACGTTAGTGATTTTAGATTGAGTATCGTTTTTATCTGTTTTTAATGCTTTATTTGTTTGTTGATTTAATTCAATTTTAATTGATTTTTCATCGTTTTTAGCAGGTTCAAAATCAATTTCATCAAATGTTTCAACCTCATCTTTTGCCGTTAATTTTATTTGATTTTGTTCTGGTTTTTCGTTTGGTAAAGAAACAAGGATTTTGTCATTGTTTTCGTTTACTTGTTTTAAATCTTTCTTTTCTGCTTCAATTTGATTGTCCGATTTTTGAGAAACTGATGCTTGTGCAGTTTTTATTTCGGTTTTTGAACCTTTTACATCTTGTTTATTCATTAAAACAATTTCATCGACAAGTTTTTTTTCAGCATCTTGACGTAGAATTTGTTTTTCGTTTTGGGATAAATTTTCTTTATTTAATTTGTTTGAAAAATCTTTTGGAGTTGAAACAAATTTGAAATCTTCAGCATTTGTATTTTCCTTTGGTAAAGGAGCTGTGTTTTGTTCAACTGGAGTTTTTGTTTCAATTGTATTGTCAGCACAAAGGTTGTTGATTGTAGATAGTTCGTCAACAAATGAAGTACCTGTTGCTGTTGTTTTTGCAACGGTTCTTGTTTGTGTAGCCTCAGTAGGTGCTGTATTTTGGAGTTTTGTTGCTTTAATATCCATTCTCTAAGTCCTTTTGGTACTGTTCAAGTAGTTCTTCTTCCTCTTTTGTTTCTTTGGTTTGTTGAAAATATCTTTGAACGCCAAGTTCTGACATACTTTTCAATTCTGCGGCTTTTTGCTCTGCAATATAAGCTTCTTTGTTTTTTTCTTTGTGCTTTTCCAGAACTTTTACCGCTTGTTCCAATTCAACAAGTTTTTGAACTTCTTGTTGTACTATTTGCTCTTTCTCTTGTCTTACGAGTTCAAGCTGTTCCCCTTTTTCCCATAGGTGATGAAGATATGTGTCATAGGCTTCCATCATCGTATAGTCAGCGTGTCGCTGATTCTGTTTTGTAATTGCAATTTCCTCGTTATTTCTTTGAATATCCATCTCAGCAGTATACAAAGCCTGTTGAGCTTTTTGAAGAACTAATAGTTGCTCTTCTTTCTTTCGTATTCTGAATTCAAGTACTTTTTGCAGTCTGTAAACAAAGGGCATAATTACACTCTCTCGCATTTATATTATGCGATATTTTGTGATACTTTTACTCGTTTGTTTGTATGATTTATTTAATGCTAAATCTTAAAAAGTCAACGTTTTTTATTTTTTTAAATTTTTGTTTATTTTTTAGTCCGCTATTCTTGCAGTGATAACTCTTTCAATCCCTGCTAAATCTTTTTCAACTTCGATTTCTTCAAAATTATTTTTTATCAAAAGATTTTTTACGTCTTCACATTGTCCCATACCGATTTCAAAAGCGATATGTCCGTGCTGTTTTAAAACTTTCTTTGCATCTTTTGTTATTTTTTCATAAAATTCTAGCCCTTTTTCATCGTTTGTATAAAGTGCCAAATCAGGGTCAAATGTAACTTCTTTTTGAATGGTTGCTTTTTGACTTAGTGGAATGTATGGCGGATTTGAAATGATAATATCAAATTTTTCGTCATCTTTCACGTTTGAAAAAATATCTGATTTTCTGAAAATAGCTTTGTTGTATAAATTTAATCTTGATGCGTTGTTTAGTGCTATTTGCAAAGCTTCTGATGATATATCAAGTCCAATTATTTGAGCAAGACTGAGTTGTGCGACCATACAAGCAATACAGCCTGTGCCTGTACCAACATCAAGTCCGAATTTATAATTGTTTTTGTTAATTATATCTACTGATTTTCTAACTAAAATTTCGGTTTCATCTCGTGGAATAAGCGTATCTTTTGAAACTTCAAATTTTTCACCCATAAAATATCCGTATCCAATAATGTGTTGGATTGGTTTTCGGGTTCTTGCTCGTTCTTCAGCCTTTTGGCGTACGATGTTTAATTTTGAGGTATCAAGTTTTTTACCCATGATAATATCAACGGCTGTAAGTCCGCAAAATTTTTCTATCAAAAGTTTTACTTCAGCGTTCGCTTCTGTTTCTTCAACCCCCGCAGAGGTCAATATGTTCACTATTTCTCGAATGTTCATCTATAATCTCACTTATCATTTTTTTTAAATCCAATTTTGATAAATCGGAAGTTTCTTTTTTTTCTATATTATATTTTTTGCACAAACTCTCGTAATAATAAAGTTGTTTTTTTGTCGGTTTTTCTTTTGACATTTTTACTTCCTGTAAAAATGCTCGTTTTTCTTTTTCAAATTGCTTTTGTTTTTCTATTAAAGGTTTTTGAGAGTCTTTATAATCGTAATATTTTCGGCATTCTTCCATATAAAGAAAAACTTCTTTTTTAAAGTTTTCGTCAAAAAGATAGTCGTTTAAAAATTCAAAATGCGGATTGTTTACGTTGAAATAATATTCTTCGTCTTCAAGAAATTTTTCAACAAGTTTTTCCACGCAAAAATTTGGACTTTTTTTAACCAAAGCCCGTAGAAAATTGCATAAAGCGGATTTCTGAGTTTTTGACATACTCAAAAATATTTTACTTTTTATGTATGACATAAAATAATATTAACGCAAAATATCAGAAATTGTTAGTTTTTCGCCGATTTTTGCATTGTGGAAAGCCAACATTTTTTTGTAAATTGGATTTGAAACATTTGAATATGTTTGAGTTGTTTTTTCTTCAACAACAGGTGTTTCTTCAACTTTATCTAAAACTTGTAATCTAATAACTTTGTTTTCGTTCATTCTTAAATACCTCTCGTATTTATATAAAGTTTTTGTGTTTGAAAAAATTGCCTTTTTATTAAAATTTATC
>CAZKJV010000030.1:0-4841 GCA_964553175.1 uncultured Muribaculaceae bacterium
ATATTAATTATATTATATAATGAAGAAATTTATTTACAAGGAATAAAAAGCACTGCTTTGTAGATTAGCAGTGCTTTTTGAATTAATTTAGTAATCTATCAATGCAGGCTTTTTGTGAAGTTTGCCATTCTCTAAAGCTTACACGTTTTACATTGTAGCCGGAACGTTCAAGTATAGCTTGTTTTCTCATATTTGAGATTTTTTCGTGAGGCTCGTCGTCAACACCGTCAACTTCAACTATTGTTTTATCAAAAATCAAGTCGGCACTTAGATTTGCAACGTTTGCCCCTGCTACAACTTCTTTGCCCATTGAACGTAGAGTTTCTGCAATTTCTTTTTCTAAGTCGTTTTTGTAGATATTTTCGTCAATTTCGTTGTTCAAAATTGCTTTTTGTCGTTCTGTGTATTCTCTCAAAAACGCCATATAATTTCTAAAATGACCCTCTGGCAAGCTTGCAATATCTTTTGATATAAAGTTAATCATTTTATCTTTTGCACGTGTAATTGCAACATTGAAAAGGTTTGGTTTTTGCAAGAATGTTAAACTTTGTGCGTGGCTGTTGTTTGCAAATGCCCACGAAATAAGCATAATATCTCTTTCATCACCTTGGAATGTGTGTGCAGTACCGATTTCAACCTGATGCTTTTTCAACATGTGGTCTGAAAGTACTTTTGACACCGAGATTTTTAGCTGGTCAACTTGTGCCCTAAATGGTGAAATTATACCTATTGTAACAGGCTTTTGAGGGTTTTTACGTTCGTCTTCAATAATTAATTCGTGTAAAACTTTTACGACCGCTTCGATTTCAGGGAAATTTCTTGTAATATTTCCGTCGACTTTTCCGTCTGGAACTTCAACCAACTCTAGAACTTTGTCGCCGACTTTGTCTTTTCTCATGATGCGAATTCTTCCGCCGTAAAATTCTTCGTTAGAAAAATCAATAATTGGCGGTAAACTTCTAAAATGTTCGTCTAACATTATTGAATTCATTGAGTAGTAATCAGAAACATCAAACATTGAGTTTGTTCTGAAACGCCACATTAATTGGTATTTTTCAGGAATTCCATATTGGTTCATGAATGATTGTTCTTTCGCTTTTTCAAGGAAAGATAAATGCGGTAATTGTTTGTCGTCACCTACGATTACGGCTTTTTTTGCACGGAACAAAATAGGAAAACAGCTTGCAATGTCGCATTGAGAGGCTTCATCAATGATTGCAACATCAAACATTCCTGGTTTTAGCGGTAGAGAGCTTGAAATTGCATAAGTTGTTGTACACCAACAAGGGAAAGCATCTAAAAGCGGTTTGAAATCTTCTGCTTCAAGAATATTGTTTTGCAAACGTTGTTTTCTTTCAACAAGCGAACGTGCGTGAATTTTAAGACGTTGTTTTTTAGGTAAATCTTTTAAAATTCCTGTTAACATCTGTCTGCGTTTGTTTTTCAAAATATCCGTTGCAAGAGTTTTTTGTTTTTTCTTCATTTGTTTAATTTGTTCAATCATCAAATGAAGATTTCCTGTTTTTTGAATAGCAGTTTCTGTTTTGTGTAAGTTATTATCAATTTTTGCAAACTCTAATTCTGCTGTTAATTCTTCCAGAAAATCGTTATCAATTTTTAAATTGTTGTTGTTTAGCAATTTTTTTAGTTGATTTTTTGCATTATGGTTTTGAATATTTGCCATAAAGCCCGATTTTTCAAGATTATTTTTCAAGTTTTCAATAGAAGTTTCTAAGCGTTCAATCTCGTCTGATTTTATGTTTGAGGTAATGTGTTTGTTTGTTTCGTATGATTTTCCACAAAGAAGTGAGTCTTCGTATAAATCGTGCCATTGTTTTTCAAGTTTGATAATTTTATCGCATTTGTTTTCAAGAGTATTCATTTTGTCTAAATGATCTTTCATATCTTGAACATCAGCGGTTAAAAAGTCCTCTGCACCGTCATCTAAATCAAATTTACCTGCAAGTAAATCTTGCAATTGGTAACTCAATTGTTTTTGATAGTTCAATCTTCCTGCACGAAGTGCCAAAAATGGAGCACCAAGTCCGTTTAATCTTTCTGCGACAACGTCTACGGCTTTGTCCATTCTTGATGCAACAAGTACGGTTTTTCCGTTTGCAATCAAGTGTGCTACAAGGTTTACGATAGTTTGAGATTTACCTGTCCCCGGGGGACCTTGAACTGCAATAAATTTATCGCTTTCAACGTTTTTTAAAACTCTTTCTTGTGTTTCACTTAATGATAGCGGTGTTATCGGGTAGAAATTTTCCGATTCTTCAATTTCCGGAATAATTCTTGATTTTTCACTGGATTGAATGTATTCATCATTAATTACGCTAAGTGCGGTTTCTCTATACATTCCGCTTGGTTTTTCAGCAATTTGCATTAATTCGTGAAGAACTCCGGCTGTAACTGGCGGTCTTTTTGTTAAAATGATGGCACATTGACGAGTTACGCTAACGTGTTCCATTTTTTTTGTCGCTTCTTTTGCTTTTTGTTCTTCTAATTCTTCTTCGTCAATTAAATCTTCAATATTTCCGCTTGCGGGTTTTTCTTCGTAAAATTCTTTTGAAACGTTGTCTTCTGTTTCATTGTTTTCTTCGTTTATTGCAATTTCTACGTCCGGAATAATTGATTTTAATGTGGTTAAGAAAATATCCATTTTTTCTTGTGTAAGCGGTAAATCAGGCACAACGTCCAAAATACCTTCTAACATTAAATCAATTTCGTCTTCGTCTTCTCTTTTTTCCATTAAGCCTGCAAGAGCGGCGGTGTTAAGCGATAAAACATCGTCTAAAGGTACGCAGTTTATGTTTATTCCATTTGCCTCTAATCGGCAAGGAACATATAAAAGCGGAGTTAAGAACTCGTTTTGTCGTCTTGTTTTTGAGTTTTTGCCAACTAAAAACATATAACCGTAAATAAGATATTTGTCTTTAGTGTTGTTTTCGCTCAAAATCATCATATTTCTGAGGTTTGAATCACCGCCGTCAAGACGTAGAAATTCTTCACCTTTTGTAAAAAGAGTTTCTTCTTGTTTTAAGAAAATCCATTTGTTATCCTTGTCGCCTTTAAGGTTGCGGAAAGTCGCACTTTTTACTTCTTCACGAATACAATCGTGAAGATATTGGCTTAATTTTTTCACAAAACTATTATTGAATGCCGAATTTAAGGCTCTTGTTGCTTCTTGTAATTCTTGTAACATATTTCTATCCTTATTTGATTATCCCTCTATTTTACGCTAGAATGCACTTATGAGCATCATTAGTTTATATGAAAAATCTGAAAATTTGTATTTTGTGGGCGGAATTGTTCGAGATGAACTGCTTGGCAAAAAAAGTCCTGATGTGGATTTGACTTACGTTGGAAATGCCGTTGAATTTGCAAAAGGGTTGGATTTTGAGATTACTCAAACAAATGAAGAATTTGGCTCTGTGCATTTGAAAATTGAAGATAAAACTTTTGATATAACCTCAACGAGAACGGAAATTTACCCGAAAAAAGGTCATTTGCCTGTGGTTGAGAAAATCGGTTGTAGTTTAAAAGAAGATTTAATTCGTCGTGATTTTACGGTAAATGCTATCGCTAAGAATTGCAAAACAGGTGAAATTGTTGATTTTGTTGGCGGACTTGAAGATTTGAAAAATAAAAAATTGAGAATTTTGCACGAGAAAAGTTTTGTTGATGACCCGACAAGAATTGTTAGAGGGTTAAAATTTGCCGTGCGTTTTGGTTTTGAACTTGAAGAAAAAACAAAAAAAATGCAAGATGAATATTTGCAAAATGTGAATTATGATATGTCTTTTAAACGTTTGAAAGACGAATTGATAGACGCTTTTAATTTGAATAAGCAAGAGGTTTTAGACAAATTTATAGAGCAAAAAATTTATAAATTGCTTTCAAAAAATGATTATAATCCTTATTTGTGTAATGTTGAAGATTTTGTTTCGCCTTATGTTGACGAGTTAAATTATACTTGGTTAGTGTATTTGAGCGGTTTTGATTTGAGTAATTTGACGTTAACAAAAAAAGAATTGACGATAATTGAAAATTATAAAAAATTAGCAGAAAAAACTTTTGATAATGAATTCGAAAAATATTTTGCGTTTAGTTCTTTAGATGTTGAAACGTTGTTGATTTATGGTTTGTTGAGTGATAAAGAAAGCGTAAAAAAATATTTAGATAAATATAGATACGTGAAATTATTAATAAGCGGAGATGATTTAATTAAAATTGGAATGACTCCGTCAAAGAAAATTTCAGAAGTTTTAACGGCTGTAATGCTTTATAAATATACAAATCCGACGATTTCTCAGGTGGAAGAACTTGCTATTGCTAAAAAATACATGTAACTAATTGTAAAAAGTATTGAAGTCATGGCTTTAAAAGGGATAAAACAAGAGTTATCATGAGAATATGGATATTATTAAGAACTTGAAGGACTACAAGTTATCAATTAGGCAACGGATTTTTGCCGGATACTTAAGCGATAAAATAGAATCATACACTTGTAGCGAACAAATTAAGAATAAAGAATTTATCCGCCGATATTTTTCGCCGGACAATGACTTTTGCGTGTATTCAACGGCTGTTGATGATTTATCCAGACTAAGAAAAATAAAAAATCCACATTACGATGGTGATGAAAGACAAGCGGGTTAAAAAGATTTTAAAATAATTGCTTGACAAATTAAATTGGTGCTATTAAAATAAGAGTACACCTAATGGGATGTCGCCAAGTGGTAAGGCACCTGGTTTTGGTCCAGGCATTTCGGAGGTTCGAGTCCTTCCATCCCAGTTTTAAAAAATAGACTAGCGAGAGCTGGTCTATTTTTTTATAA
>CAZKJV010000030.1:4941-14564 GCA_964553175.1 uncultured Muribaculaceae bacterium
GTTAAATGCGAACGAACAAGAACTTCCATCCCAGTTTTAAAAAATAGACTAGCGAGAGCTGGTCTATTTTTTTATAATTAGAAAAAGAAGGACGAGAACCGTGGGTGAGAGTTGCGTGAGTGAGCTGAGGCTGGAGAATTTTGCGTTGTGTTGAAAACACAAAAGCACAATTCGGAATTGCCGTTAAATGCGAACGAACAAGAACTTCCATCCCAGTTTTAAAAAATAGACTAGCGAAAGCTGGTCTATTTTTTATAAATAGTTTAATGTTTTCACCGTTGAGTGTTACGATTTGAAGTAAATAAGTTATTAATTCTTTTATTCTTTATCAGATTTTGATGCTTTAACGTCTTTTATAAACGTCATGAATATACTAAATATAAACGTTACTGCGATAAAACCCCAACCTGCTACAAGCAGATTTGATACAGGGTAACCACCATATGGTTCTTTAATATTATCTATCAAATATGTGATTGTAATTATTGCAAACACGAACGGGCATATATATTTTATGCACAAAATCCAGAATTTGCCGTATTTAAACGTACAATTTTCATTTATGATATTCAAGACTTTTTCTGCACCAAATATCCAGCCTAAAGCAATCGTTTCAATTAATCCGATAGCAATTAAGTTGAAGTCGTTCATAAAGTGGTCAACAACATCAACCCAATATAAGCCTGCTTTTGTTGTGTAAATCATTGCGATTAAGCAACCAACAATACAGAAAAATTTTGTAGTTTCTCGTTTAGAAGTGTTTAATTTATCTTTAAACGCCGTAACAACCGCAACGACGATTGAAAATACCGAACCCAATGCCAATGTAAGCAAAATGACAAAGAACATTACAGAGAAGAAAATGACCATCCATTTCCCACCTGGCATTGCTGCTATTGATGTTGGGTATGTTGCAAACGCAAGCATCATTCCAGAGTGTTGCATTTCTGTAATAGGTGTTTTTGTTAAATATGATAAGTATCCTAACGAACCAAAGCACGCAAATCCTGCAAAAAAGCTTACGACAGCATCTGAAATTGCAATAATGATACTGTCTGATGTAACGGGTGCGTCTTTTGGTAAGTAGCTACCATATGCAACCATAATAGAAAATAATATACTTAATGAGAAAAATACCTGTCCGTACGCTGCAGCCCAAACGCTTGGTTCTAAAAGCTTTGACCAATCAGGTACTAAATAGTAATAAATCCCTTGCATAGCACCAGGTAGGGTTAACGCTCTAACGATTAAAACGGTTAATAATATTAAAGGTAAAGTAACAACGTAGTTTAAAACTTTGCTTACTGAGTCTACGCCGTTTCTGATGCAGAACCAAATTAAAAGCCAACCAGAAACCATTGCTAATAAAATAGCCCAGTTAACTCCGCCGATATCAAACATTCCGCTTGAAACTTGTAAAACGTCATTCATAAATATATCAGCAGCAGGTTTTGAAATCCAAGGCGATTTGAACGATAAAAATACGTAGTAAATAACCCAAGCAAAAACTGCTGAATAATAAGAAGCAATGCAAGATGCAGTACCAACGCCAAGCCAACCAATCCATTCAAATTTTGGATTGATTTGTTTTAGAGCAATTGGTGCTCCGGCTTGAAATTTCTTACCAATAGAAATTTCCATTGCTAACAAAGGAATACCTGCAGTAACAATTGCAATAAAATATGGAATTAAAAAAGCACCGCCACCGTTTTGGTAAACAATACCCGGAAATCTCCACATATTTCCTAAACCAACTGCAGAGGCAACTGCTGCTAAAATAAACGTAAATCGAGAATTCCACGCATCTCTTTTTTCCATATTTCTAATCCTTCTACTTCTACTACTGCAATAATAGTATCATGAAAAATTCACGTGATTATTGAATAAAAGCTATATATTTAACATTTTTTAACAAAATTTTTTAAAAAATGAACCTTTTGCTAACTCAATCGTTATACTAATATAAAGGATAAAAATTATGACTAAAAAATGTACAAAATTTGAAAGTTTATTTCTATTTAGAAGTAACGAAGAGCTTGAAGAACATTTGAAAGAATGTTCAGATTGCAGAGCTGAAAAAGAAAAAATGGATAGAGTTTCAGCTCTTATTCAAGAGGTAAAACCGTATTATATAAACAAACGCAGAAGAAGTTTTACAAGGCTAAAAGTTGCGTGTGTTTTATGTTTAGGCTTGTTTTCCGGCATGTTAATCGGATATTTTGCACAGTACGGCTATACAAATGGAACAACTACGAGTTATTATTCATCGACAAGTACGACAAACGAATATGGAATGCCTGTTGATAGTTATGGGTTAATTGATTTAAAATAATGGATTTTAAAAATATAATCAAAAACAATCAAAATAATGTAAAAAACATTATTAGATTAATAACAAAAGAAGAAAATGAAGACATTGAGCAAAATGTCTATATAAAGGCTTGGCAAAAGTCTGAAACATACAAAGAGCAAGGTAAATTTACAGGCTGGATTGGAACGATAGCCAAAAATTTATCAAAAGATTACTTAAAATCTTCGTCAAAGAAAATGCAGAATTACACTGAACAAGATGAGGTAAAAATTAATTCAATTAAAGACAGTGCAGACAATCCGGAAGTCGCACTTCTAAGAAAGGAAAGACAAAAAAGAATAATCAAAGCGATAAATTCACTTCCCCCTAAGCTAAAAGAAGTTATAATGATGTATGAAATAGAGGGGCTAAGCGGTAATGAAATTGCACATATTCTAAATTGTCCAATAGGAACGGTAAAATCAAGACTGTTTAACGCAAAGCAAAATTTAGCAAAAACTTTAGATGATTTGCTTTAAAGAAAGGAAGATATTATGATTAAAAAGACATTTATTTTAGCAACGATAATTGCATTAACAACAAGTGCTGTAATGGCAGGAGAAACAACCTATGCAACACAAGGCAAAAAGTCACCAAAATGTGAAAGCTGTCATAAAATGCCACCAAGGGATATGCATAGAAAGGGCGAACCGATGGATTTTGAAAAAAGATTAAATTTAACAGATAAACAAAAAGAACAAATTAAGAAAAATCGTGAAGCGGATAGAAAGAAAATGGAGCCGATAATGACTCAGCTTCGTGAAAAAGAACAAGCAAAAAGAGAAATTCTACAAAAATATGAACAAACAGACGCTAAATTGGTAAAATTAAATAAAGAAATTAAAGCTTTAAGAGACAAAAGACATCAAGTAATGGAAGAAAACAGAAAAGCTTTTGAAGCAGTTTTGACAACTGAACAAAAAGCAGAACTTGAAAAAATTAAAGCAGAACACATGGAAAGATTTAAAAACGGCAAAGATTTTCCAAAATTTTCAAAACACCCTGAAAGACGTCCATTTTAATAAAAAAGAAAATAAAAGATAGAAACTGGGAAATAATAGGCAGAAGAACGGCACAAAATTGTGCCGTTTTATTTTTTTGAATATCCTCTTATAAGATGAACTTTTATTTTAAATTTACGAGTTATAATAGGAGTATGAAATTTATACCATTTGAAGTTAATACCGGAAATAAAAATATGCAGATTGACAAAGAGTTGCTTGAAAACTCAATAAAATGCCAATCAAAAGAGCATATTTTTAGGTTTTATGGCTGGAGTCCAAAATGTGTTTCTATTGGACGTAATCAAAAACCTGAATTTATAGACAGAGCATTTTTGAAGAAAAACGGTATTGATTTAGTAAAAAGAATAACCGGCGGAAGAGCTTTATTGCATGATAAAGAGCTTACATACAGTTATATTTGTCCTGCGTCTAGCTTAAAAGATGGCGATAGTATAATGGGTTCTTATCGTGAAATTTCGCAAATTTTTATTGACCAATTCAAAAAAATTGGCATAGAACTTGAAATTTCAAGAAAACACCATACAAACACAAGTGCAAATTATTGCATGATGATTGCAACAGGTGCGGACTTGTGTTACAAGGGCAAAAAATTGATTGGCTCTGCTCAGTTTAGAAAAGATGGTTATATTCTTCAACACGGTTCAATTTTGTTTGATTATAATAAAGACTTGTTAGAGGCTGTTTTTAAAGAAAAAGTAAATGAAAATTATATTACATGTATGAAAGAGATTAACCCCGATATTTCTATCGTAGACTTACTTCACTTATGGGATAACATGTAATGAAATTTGAAGAAAAATATAAAGAAATAACTAATTTAATCAAAGATGATTTATACAAAATAACAAATAATTTAGCGGATTTTTATTGTGGTTCTGACGAGTTGCAAGAGAGCCTTTTAAATATAATAAAAGCACCCTCAAAGCATATTCGTCCGACACTTGCTTTGCTTTATTTAAAAATGTATGGGGTAGAAATTACTCCTCAACAGATTGAAATTCAATCAGCGGTTGAATTAATTCATAATGCAACGCTTATTCACGATGATGTTGTTGATAAATCTTCAAAACGAAGAAATCAAAAGACTTTGAACGAAAAATTTGACAACAGTCTTGCGGTTGTTACTGGAGATTTTTTACTTTCAATTGCAATTCAAAAACTTTTGGCTGTAAATTCGCATAATATTTTGAAATTCTTCAATGTTGCGATAAAAAGAATGTGTTTGGGTGAAATTAATCAGTATTTTAACAGGTTTAAGATTACTGATTTTGACGAATATTTAGAAAAATGCAAGTATAAAACCGGTGAATTGTTTATAGCGTCATTAACGAGTTCCGCTGAAATTGCCGGATTAGATATAAATTCTGCAAAAGATTTTGCAAAAAGGTTTGGTATTGCATTTCAAATCAGAGATGATTTGTTAAATTTAACGGAAACAAATTCTGACAAACCTAACGGAAATGATATTGAAAACGGAATTTATACAGCACCTGTTATTTTTGCCAAAGATATAAATAATTTACAATATGGCATTGAAAAAACAACTGAATTGTTGGATAATTATTTTAATCGTGTTAAAAAATGCTTGAATAAAGCACCTGACAACGAATATAAGGACGCAATTATAAAATTAATAGATTTATTAAACGATGCAAATAAATAAAGAATATTACGAAAACACAATAAAGCCAATATTAAAAGAAGTCATAGAAACAGCCGTATTTGTGACTGTTATGGTAATTATTATCAAATTTTTTATTGGTGAAATTCGTTGGATTCCATCAGGTTCAATGCACCCGACACTTATTGAACACGATAGAATTGTTGTGGAAAGGGTTTCAAGATTTTATAGAGAACCTCAAAGGGGCGATGTTATTGTTTTTTATCCGCCAATGGTAAAACTTGAAGCAACTCCGACAAAGATTTTCAAAAGATTAACAGGATTTTTCTGCTCTGATATTGCGTTTATAAAACGTATTGTTGGTATGCCAGGAGATAAAATCGAAATAAAAAAAGCAAAAGATGACGGTGCGTTTACGGTTTATGTGAATGACAAACCGCTAGAAGAACCGTATATAAAAAGTAAATATGATTATAACGATTGCACTTATGAGATGTATTGCGGTCCTATGGTTGTGCCTGAGGGGGAATATTTTATGATGGGTGACAACCGTGGAAACTCTCAAGATAGCAGATATTGGGGCTTTTTGCCTAAAGAAAGAATTATCGGACGTGCAGTAACAATTATTTGGCCTCTTAATAGAATTAAAAATTTGTAATACGGTTAAAATTCACTATTGAACATGCTTTTAGATGTTCATGAATTCTAAATCATGGCAAATATTTTAATCTTTGTTAAGAAATTGTCATGGGTAAAAAAATACTGTATCATATTGCTATGAAAAGTGGATTGATAGTTGTCGTTGATGACGAACAAATGGTTACGTCAGCATTTAAGACTCTTCTAAAATTGGAAGGGTTCAATAATTGTGTGGCGTTTAACAACCCAACAAAGGCGATTGAATTTTTGGAACAAAATAAGCCGGACATCATAATATCAGACTTTATTATGCCTGAGATGAACGGCTTAGAATTTTTATCTGCGGCGAAAAAACTTTACCCCGATGTAAGTAAAATTTTGCTTACTGGATATGCCGACAAAGAAAACGCAATCCGTGCGATTAATGAAATAGGATTGTACAAATACATTGAAAAACCGTGGGATAATGATGATTTAATTATCACAATTCAAAACGGTATTGAAAGAAGTAATTTGCTGGACAAATTACACGAAAAAATCAACGAGCTTGAAATCGCAAAGAAAGAACTTGAACGATATTCTCAAAATTTAGAAGAATTAGTTGCAGAAAAAACTGCAGATTTAATTCAAGCACATTCAAAACTAAAAGGAATAGTTACGTATTGTGCAGACGGTATTATTATCACCGATAAAAACGGAAATATTGAACAAGTGAACCCTGCTACAGAAAATCTTTCTGGGTTAGGCGAATCAAATCTGCTTTCTACAAATATTTCCGACATTCTTTTAGGTGGAAATATAAAACAATTGCTTGAAGACTGTATTGAAGACGGCGAAGCAGTTTTAAGAGATTGTTGTATGGTAAATGCTCTTAGTGAAAAACAAATTCCAGTTGAAGTAAGTTTTGCTTTAATTGCAACAGAAGATGATAGCGACCCTCAACAAAAATTTGTTGGTGTAATTCGTGATGTAAGTGTCCAAAAAGAAACTGACCGATTAAGAGATGATTTTATTGCAACGCTAACGCACGATATGAGAACTCCTTTAACTGCGGCAATTCAAACTTTAGACTTTTTCCTTGACGGAACAGTTGGAGAATTGAACGAACGTCAACACATGCTTTTATCAACGATGAAAATTAATAACGAGGGGCTTTTAGGGCTAGTTAATAGTCTTTTAACTGTTTATAAATTTGATGCAGGAAAAATTGAACTGGTAAAAACAAACTTTAATATAAAAGAGCTTATTATGCAGAGATATAACGAGTTAAAACCTCTTGCTGATAAGAAAAATATTGAGTTTAACGTTAATTTTGAAATGTCTGATGATTTGTTGGTGAACGCTGATAGACAAGAAATCGGACGAGTAATTGCAAATTTATGCGGAAATGCCGTAAATTATACAAATCCAAACGGAAAAATTGAAGTGTTGGTAAAAGAACAAAACGGCGACTTTTTATTTTCTGTTTCTGACACAGGAAACGGAATTCCAAAAGAAGATATTCCGCATCTTTTCAAAAGATTTTCACAAGGAACAAGCAAAAAACGTTCAACAGGAACAGGTTTGGGCTTGTATTTGTCCCGTCAAATAGTTGAGGCACATGGCGGAAAAATTTGGCTTGAAAGTAAAATAAATAAAGGTAGCGAATTTTCTTTTATTTTGACAGATGTAATTAAAACACCCGAAAAAGAAAGGCTTACGGTATAATGTCTAACGTAAAAGTACTTATAGTTGAAGATCATTTAATGGTAAGAATGGGGCTTTCATTGGTTTTAGAAAAAATCGGTGGGATTGACCTTATTGGTGAGGCTGAAAACGGTCTTGACGGTGTTACAAAAGCTCAAAGACTTTTACCAGATGTAGTTTTAATGGATATAGGATTGCCTGAAATCGACGGAATTGAGGCAACAAAACGAATAAAAGAAACAAATCCGGAAATAAAAATTTTAATGTTTACATCAAGAGATAGCCGTGATGATGTACTTGCTGCCTTTGAGGCTGGTGCAAACGGTTATATAATGAAGGGTGCAAACGCAGAACAAACTGAAAGAGCAATAAAATCAGTGTCAGAGGGAACAGGTTGGTTAGACCCTCAAATTGCAAGAATAGTTCTTTCAAGCATTCAACATTCAAACAAAACATCTGAAAACACCGTATCAACAGGTGAAATAAATTATAAAGACGGCAAAAATATTTATGGTTTAACAACAACAGAGATGGACATTCTTTCTTTGTTGGTTGAGGGGCTTTCAAATCCAGAAATTGCTGAAAGACGAGTTATTACAAATTCTACGGCAAAAGCTCACGTGCATAACATTTTGCAAAAACTTTGCGTTGCATCTCGTTCACAAGCAACAAGAAAAGCACTTGTTGAGGGGCTTGTTTAATTATGTTTCGTAAGTTGTTTGTATCGGTTATTTTACTGCAATTTGTTGCAGTAAACATTTGCTATGCAACTCCGATTTCAAACGAATGGGATTACCGTAGTAAAGTTAAGGAAAAAGAGGCGGAAGACCGTTATAAAAAGAAATTAATGCCCGAATCTGGCTATATGACGGTTGAAGAATATGAGAAAAAATCTCAAGCAAAAGATAAATCTCAAGGTGATGACGATTTTATTAAAAAAGTTGAAGATAGTAAGATGAAATACGTTCCTCAACCAAAATATAAACTTGTTCGTTATAATGTTCCTGCGGGAAAAGTTGAATTAAAAATAGATAGAAAAGCAAGACATGATAGACAAGAGGTTTTGACAGGATTAATCACTCCGGATACAACATTTATGGTTGTTCCTGTTGTTACGTATTATGCAAAAAAACACGCAACAGACGGTGATGTTTATGTAATTCCTTTGAGAGAAGGAATGCCTGATGTTGAAAAAGTTATTAAGGCTAATTATGCAGCAAGAAATCCGAAACCAATTTTTTCAACAGATAGAACCGTAATTGAATGGGGTGTATTCAAAACGTTTACGCCTATTGATTTTTCTCCGGATTTAACAAAAGTTATTGCAAAAGAAAAAATCGGTAGTGCCGAAGATGGGATTTGGCAAACAAATCTTTGGGTATACGATTTTACGACAAAGCAAGCAAGAAAATTAACGGAAATTCGTGAAGCTATCAGATATTACTGGATTACAACAAAAAATCTTGATATGCGTGATGTCCGTTGGGATATTTATCCGTTGGGTTTTGATGTTAGGGACGGTAACAGAATTATGGTTTCCGCATACGCTTTTACTGGAACTCCGACGAGAAGTCTTGGAACTTGGAGTATAGACACTGAGGGCAAACAAGTTAGAATGGAATCTTTGACAGATGAAAATATTCTTGTTAACTCTGTTGGCTTGAAAATTGTAGAAGACGGCGTTGTAGACCCTGTAAGTATTGAGGCAGAGGCTGAACTTGCAGAGCAATACGAAAAACAAGAAAAAAAAGATAAGAAAAAAGAAGAAAAAGAACGACAAAAACAACTAAAAAAAGCTTATAAAGAGGAAGTAAAAGAAATTCGCAAAGGTTATAAAGATTTGCAAAAAGAAGACACTTCTGATTTTTCAAGAAAGCAAAAAGTTCAAAGAAATATGCCATTCACGACAAAAGGCGGAAAACTAACAGGGGTTGATAGTTTAAACCAATAGCTCAACTTCGTTTGCAAATTTGTATAACTCCGGAAAAGTTTTAGAAAAAGTTTTTACAAGTTCATCTTTTGCAATTCTGGAAAGTTTTTTTATTCTGCATTCTTCTTTCATTGCTTCGGATTTCGTTTCAAAACATTCTAAAAAAGCAATTTTTTTAGGCTTGTTGGCTTTTGTATATTTTGCACCGGTACCCTCAAAATGCTTTTTATAACGGCGTTTTATATCATCTGTGTAACCGCAATAATAAGTGTTTCGTTCGGTCAAAAGTAAATATGTATAAAACTTTTTTTCTTCCATAAACTTTATGTTATACTAAAATTATGATAAAAAACTCATTAAAATATACTAAAA
>CAZKJV010000031.1:0-13984 GCA_964553175.1 uncultured Muribaculaceae bacterium
AAAATGCCCAAATATCAAGGTATTTGTTTGAATTTAAGTATATAGATGTTCCGACATAAAAATCTTTTAAATCGTTGTAAGTTGTAATGGACGATAGATTTTTGTGAATAATGTATGTGAAAACACAAGAAAATAGCGTGATTATAATATAATCAATTGTATTTAGGTAGATATTTTTTTTATTATTTTCTTGTCGCATTACAGTTATTTTATAATAAAAATATGTCGTTGTGAATAGGTGCGAACCCTTATTTTTATTGATTTTATTTGACAAAAAATGTTGTTTTGGTTATACTTAAATTTTGTTATTAGTCTTTGAGGTTAAATATGGCAAAAGTTTCTATTATATTTCCGGTTTATAATGTTCAAGAGTATTTAAGAAATTCTTTAAGTTCTGTTGTAAATCAAACTCTTGAAGATATAGAAATTATTTGTGTTAATGATGGTTCAACTGACGGCTCTTTAGAAATTTTAAAGGAATTTGCCGAAAAGGATAAAAGAATTATTTTAATTAATCAAGAAAACCAAGGTTTGTCCGGTGCAAGAAATACAGGTTTAGATATTGCAACAGGTGAATATATTGCATTTTTAGATAGTGATGACTATGTTACATTAGATTATTACGAGGCTTTGTATAATACTGCAGTTGAACATGAAGCAGAGATTGCAGGTGCCGGAATTATTAGAAAATATTCTGAAACAAAAGAAAAATATCGTCTTAAATATGACAAAGTAGAGGTTACAACTGATGTTTTGAGAATGTTTGAACTTTCAAACGTTAAAAAACTTCCAAGTGTTTGGAATCGTATTTATAAAAAAGAATTGCTAGACCGAGTAGGCTTAAGATTCAATGTTGGAAGATATTATGAAGATGCAGCATATACAGTAAGAATTTTAAATAATTGTAAAAAGTTCGTAACTGTTCCAAAAGTTATGTATTATTACGTTGTAAATCGTTCTTCAATTGTTAAGTCAAAACGCAATGAAAAGAAAATGGCAGATAAATTGTTTGCGGATAGAGATAGGCTTAAATATGTAAAAGAAACAGGTTTAGGTTTGCCGGATAAATATTTTAAAGCGATGAAATATGAAGCTAAAATTGGCAATTTTGTTTTATATTCATTGAAAGAAAGTATTAAAACAGATACTTATTTGTTATTTGGGCATATCCCTGTGTTTAAAGTTAAAACTGAAACTGATCCAATATATCAATTAGATAAACATATTGTAGAATCTGCAGGAAGAATGGCAAATCAAATGTTTTGTTGGGCTTTTGCAAAAAGTTTGTCTAAAAAAAGCGGTTTAGATTTTTTGATTGACGACAGTGCAAATAAGCAAAAACTTTCATATTTTAAATGTTTTAATGAATATAAAAAACATCAAGTTTTGAAAAATCCTTTAAAATCCTTCTTACGTACGTTTTGTCCAATTCGTTCGTTACGTAAAAATCAATTAAGAGAACAATTTAATTTGCCAAAAATTAAAGAGGGAAAATTAGATTTCTTGAAATATCAACCTGAAATGTTGGACGTGAAAGAGCCTACTTATTTTTCAGGATTTTTCCAATCAGAAAAATATTTTGCTGATATTCGAGAAGAATTGATTGAAGATTTTTCTTTAAATTGCAGATTGAATAAGAAAAATCAAGAGATTTTAGATAAAATTAAATCAACAAACTCCGTAGCTCTACATTTTAGACGTGGAGATTATTTGAAAAAAAGAAACGATGACTTTTTGGGACATTGTACGACTGAATATTATCAAAATGCAGTTAAAACGGTTGCTGAAAAATCGGATAAACCGCTTACTTTGTTCGTTTTTTCTGATGATATAAAATGGGTAAAAGAAAACGTAAAATTTGATTATGAAACCGTTTATGTTGATGTAAACAATGCTAATCAAGGGTATTTTGATTTAGAATTAATGAAAAATTGCAAACATAATATTATCGCAAATAGTTCATTCTCTTGGTGGGGAGCGTGGTTAAACCAAAATCCTCAAAAAATTGTTGTTGCACCTAAAAAATGGACAAGAGTTTTAGATTCAAATTTTGATATCGTTCCGGAAGCTTGGATAACTGTAGAGAACTAGTATTGTATTTAAGATAAAATTTAGGAGATAAAATGAAAATTGCAATTTTATATATAGCATTGGGTAGATATTCCACTTTTTGGGAAGATTTTTATAAAACAAGCGAAGAATATTTTGTAAAAGATTCTCAAAAAACATATTTTGTTTTCACTGATTCAGATAAAATTTATGCCCAAGACAATGAAAATGTTATAAAAATCCATAAAGATAAATTAGGTTGGCCTTATGATACGTTAATGCGTTTTGAAATGTTTTTAACTCAAGAAGAAAAGTTAAAAGAGTTTGATTATATTTTCTTCTTTAATGCAAATATGAAATTTGTGGCACCTGTTGGACATGAAGTGTTGCCTGATGAAGACCATTGTGGGCTTGTTGCAGGAAAACACCCAGGGTATTATCGAAAAGATATTAATAATGTTCCATATTGCAGAAATTCAGAATCTCTTGCGTATATTCCGTATGGTGATGGCAATGTTTATGTTCAAGGGTGTTTGAATGGCGGAACAAGAGATGCTTATTTGGAATTATGTCGTGTTTGTCGTGATAACACTCAACAAGATTTAGATAATGATATTATTGCAGAAGTTCATGACGAAAGTCATTTGAATAAATATGTTGTGGATAAAAACATATTAGTTTTACCTTGCAATTATCTGTATCCTGTTGGTAGTTATTATCCTGAATTTTGTGATGATATTAAATGTATACAAAGAGCAAAAGATACTCCAAAATATGGCGGTCTTGCATATTTAAGAGGTCAATCTGATGTAATTAAAAATAAAGATTTGAAATGGAATGTTGCTCATTTTATGTATTTATTGCTTTCAACTTTTGGAATAGGTAAAATTCGTAAAAAATTTAGAGTAAAACTTTTAAAATTTAATAAACAATATGAATAAATTTTTCTTAAAAATATTTGTGCTATTATGTTGATAGTGTAATATTTATAGGAAATTAAAAAATAAATGAAAAAAGCATTAATCACAGGTATAACTGGTCAAGATGGTTCTTATTTAGCAGAATTGTTGTTGGAAAAAGGGTATGAAGTTCACGGGATAAAAAGACGTGCGTCTTCTTTTAATACTCAAAGAATTGACCATTTATATCAAGATATTCATACAAAAGATTCAAAATTTATTCTTCATTATGGTGATTTGTCGGATTCATCAAATCTAACAAGACTTGTTCATGATATTGAACCTGATGAAATTTATAATTTGGCGGCTCAATCTCACGTAAAAGTTTCTTGGGATTGTCCTGAATATACGGCTGATTGTGATGCTTTAGGTACTTTGAGATTACTTGAAGCAATAAGAATGAATAAGCTTGAAAAGAAAACAAAATTCTATCAAGCTTCAACTTCTGAATTATATGGATTAATTCAAGAACCAATTCAAAAAGAAACAACTCCGTTCTACCCTCGCTCACCTTATGCGGTTGCAAAACTTTATGCGTATTGGATTTGCGTAAATTACAGAGAAAGTTTTGGTATTTTTGCTTCAAATGGTATTTTGTTTAACCACGAATCACCAAGAAGAGGCGAAACTTTTGTAACTCGTAAGATTACAATGGCTGCATCAAAAATTAAAGTAGGTTTGCAAGATAAATTATATTTAGGTAATTTAAACGCAAAACGTGACTGGGGGCATGCTAAAGATTACGTTGAGGGTATGTGGCGAATTCTTCAACACGATTGCCCTGACAATTTTGTTTTGGCTACAGGAGTAACTACTTCAATTCGTGATTTTTGTAAAATGACTTTTGCAGAATTAGGAATCGAATTAGATTTTGTAGGCGAAGGTGTAGATGAAAAAGGTATTGATAAAGCAACAGGAAAAGTTTTAATTGAGGTTGACCCAAGATATTTCAGACCTGCTGAAGTTGAATTGCTTTTAGGTGATAGCACAAAAGCAAGAACTGAATTGGGTTGGAAACCAAAATATGATTTGCAAGCCTTGGTAAAAGATATGGTTCAAAGCGATTATGAACTTGCTAAGAAAGAAAAAACTTTAAAAGACCAAGGATACCAAGTCCTTGTATCACAAGAACCGTAAGTTTTAAAATCGGATAAATTTTTATCCGATTTTAATTTTTGCATAAGAAAAGAGGAAAATATGGAAAAGAATTCAAAAATTTATTTATCAGGTCATAGAGGACTTGTAGGTAGTGCTATATATCGTAAATTAATCGCAAACGGCTATACAAATATTATTACAAGAACTCATAGCGAATTAGATTTGACTAATCAATCGGCTGTTGAAAAGTTTTTTGAAACAGAAAAGCCTGAATATGTAATTCTTGCAGCTGCAAAAGTTGGCGGTATTATGGCAAATTCAACTTATCCTGCTGAATTTATCTATCAAAATCTTATGATTGGTACAAATGTTGTGCATTCAGCTTATAAATATGGGGTTAAAAAACTTTTGAATTTGGGTTCTTCTTGTATTTATCCAAGAATGGCACCTCAACCGATGAAAGAAGATTGTCTTTTGACTTCAGAATTGGAAAAAACAAACGAGGCTTACGCTTTGGCAAAAATTTCTATTATAAAACTTTGCAGATATTATAATCAACAATATGGAACAAATTTTATTTCTGCAATGCCTACAAATCAATACGGTATAGGTGATAATTTTAATATGGAAACTGCTCACTTGTTACCAATGATTTTAAGACGTTTCCACCTTGCAAAATTGTTGAGAAATGGTGATTTTGAGGCTATTAAAAAAGACTTAAATCGTTATAAATTAGGTTGGGGTCTGGACGAAAAATTGAACGATAATAATATAGAACAAATTCTAAATGAAATTGGTGCGTTTAAGGACAAAGTTGTTTTGTGGGGTGATGGCTCTGTTTATCGTGAAATGATGAGTTCTGATGATTTGGCAGATGCTTGCGTATATCTTTTGGAAAATAAAGATTATGATGAAGTTGGCGAACTTGTAAATATCACAAAAGGTGATGATATTCAATTGAAAGATTTGTTTGAAATGGTTAAACAAATTGTTGGTTTTGAGGGTGAAATTGTTTACGATAAAACAAAACCAAACGGCACTCCAAGAAAAATGATGGACGCAACTCATATTAAAGAATTGGGCTGGGAACCAAAAATCGATTTAAAACAAGGCATAACAGATTTTTATAACTGGTATTTGTCTTTATAATATTTTGTAGCTTGACAAAATTTTTTATACGCCATATAATGTTTCTATACGTAGAAACATTATATGGCGATTTTATGGAAAATTTAATTGAAATATCAAAGGTTATAAAGGATTTGAAGACTTCAAATGAGGTTTGTGATTTTTTATCGGATATTTTAACCGAAAAAGAAATTTCCACTTTATCAAAACGATGGCGTATCTTGAAACTTTTATCTCAAGGGGTTACGCAACGAGAAATTGCTTCGGAAATGAATGTTGGGTTGTGTAAAGTTACCAGAGGAGCAAAAATTTTAAAAAATAAAAAATCGGTTATTACAAAAAAATTGATAAAGGAAAAATAAAATGCAAACAAAAACGAATAATATAATGCCAGATAAAGATGGATTTTATGGAATTTATGGCGGACAATATATCCCAGAGGCTTTGAAAGAAGAATACAAAAAAATAGAGAAAGCTTTTTTTGAAATAAAAGATGACAAAGATTTTAATGATGAATTAAATTATCTTTTAAAAAATTATGTTGGTCGTCCTAGTCCGATTTATTTTGCAAAAAATTTGTCTAAAAAATACGGTAATAATATTTATTTAAAACGTGAAGACTTAAACCATACAGGTGCTCATAAAATTAATCACTCTTTAGGTGAGGCTCTTTTAGCAAAAAAAATGGGCAAAACAAAAATAATGGCTGAAACTGGTGCAGGACAACATGGTGTTGCAATTGCAACCGCTGCGGCTTTAGTGGGGCTTGAATGCGATATTTACATGGGTGAAAATGACATAAAAAAAGAAAAACCAAATGTTGATAGAATGCGAATTTTAGGGGCAAGAATTGTTCCTGTATCAAGCGGTTCAAAAACTTTGAAAGAAGCGGTTGATGAGGCTTTTGAAGCTTATGCAAAAGAATTTGAAACAACTTTTTATGCCATTGGTTCTGCTGTTGGACCTTATCCATTCCCAATGTTAATTGAACATTTCCAATCGATAATTGGTAAAGAATCAAAATCACAAATGCAAGAGCAAACAGGTAAATTACCAGATTGCGTTATGGCATGTGTTGGCGGTGGTTCAAATTCTATTGGCATGTTCGGGGCATTTTTAGATGATAAAGATGTTGAAATTTATGGCGTTGAACCAATGGGTCGTGGTGAAGGCGTAGGAAATAATGCGGCAAGCATGACTTTTGGTAAAACGGGAGTTTTGCACGGGTTTAAATGTAATCTTTTGCAAGATGAAAACGGTAACGTAACAGATGCTTACAGTATTGCTAGCGGATTGGATTACCCTGGTGTTGGTCCAAAACATTGCTATTTAAATTCAATTGGTAGAGTAAAATATGACACTGTTACCGATGAAGAGGCTGTAAATGCGTTTTATGAATTGTCAAGACTAGAGGGTATAATTCCTGCGTTGGAAAGCTCTCACGCTGTTGCTTATGCAATAAAATTATCTCAAAAAGTTCAAGGTAAAGATTTTCTTGTAAGCCTTTCCGGACGTGGCGATAAGGATATTGAATTTGTAATGACAAAATATCCAAGAGAATAAGTAAAAAGGTAAACGCAAAAAGCGTTTTTATCTTTACCAAACATAAATAAAAGAGATAGAAACAAGTTCTATCTCTTTTTTAATAAATAAGTCCTTGCGATTGTCTTGACCTCCTCGCAATAAATGTGTCTACGCTTGCCGTCTGCAAAGTCCGTTAGACTTTTCGTCGTCAAGGCTTCGCACTCTGCTCGTCGGTCGCTCGAACGCAAAAAGCGTTCTTATTTTTATCAAATATAAATAAAAGAGATAGAAACAAGTTCTATCTCTTTTATTTACGCCCGGCGCGATTCGAACGCGCGACCCTCTGCTTAGAAGGCAGATGCTCTATCCAGCTGAGCTACGGACGCATATCTGTTATTCAATTTTCACTATTTTTAGTGAGCTACGGACGCATATATTAATTATTTAATTGCTTTCCGTGTAATTATATTAGCACATAAAATTTTTCTATGCAAGTATAAAATTTTTAAGGTATAATTTTCTTATCATTAGTATTAATTGTGAGGAAGATTTTATGTTAAAAGGTAATGAAATTAGAAATTTATACTTAGATTTTTTCAAAAATAAGCATCAACATACAGTGGTTGAAAGTTCTTCGCTTGTTCCAGATAATCCGACTGTACTTTTGACAACTGCGGGCATGCTTCAATTTCTACCTATCTTTTTAGGTATTGTAAAATCTCCTTATGACCCTGCTCGTGCAACTTCTTGTCAAAAATGTGCTCGTGCAGGTGGTAAAGATTCCGATATTGAAAACGTTGGTAGAACTCCTCGACATCATACTTTCTTTGAAATGCTTGGTAATTTCTCTTTTGGCGATTATTACAAAAAAGAAATTATTCCTTGGGCATGGGATTTTGTTACAAATGTTTTGAAATTAGACAAAGACCGTCTATGGATTACAGTTTTTGAAACTGATGACGAAGCTTTTGAAATTTGGCGTAGCGTTGGTGTTCCGGCTGAGCGTATCAAAAGAAAAGGCAAAAAAGACAACTTCTGGGGTCCTCCTGGGGCATCAGGTTCTTGCGGTCCTTGTTCAGAAATCCATTACGATTTAGGTGAACAGTTCAAATGTTCTGACGATTGTGGGATTGATACTTGCGAATGTGATAGATGGGTTGAAATTTGGAATTTAGTTTTCACTGAATTGTATCAAGATGAAGAAGGTAACCAATCTCCATTAGAATCAAAAAATGTTGATACAGGCATGGGACTTGAACGTATTACAATGGTTTGCCAAGGTGTTACTTCAACTTTTGAAACAGATTTATTAAAACCAATTCTTGACAAAGTTGTTGAAATGAGTGGTGTTTCATACAAAAAATCAGAAAAAACTGATGTTTCTCTACGTATAATCACAGACCATGCTCGTTGTGTAACTTTCTTAATTAACGATGGTGTAATCCCAGGAAATGAAGGTAGAAGTTATGTATTGCGTATGATTTTACGTCGTGCATTACGTCATGGAAAAATCTTAGGCATGGAATTACCGTTCTTACACAAACTTGTAGATGTTGTAATTGACAATTACGGTGATGCGTACCCTGATTTAAGAAAAAATAAACAAAAAATTACAGATACAATTTTGAAAGAAGAAGAACGTTTCAACAAAACTCTTGATAGAGGTTATAAATTATTAAACGAATTTATCGACAACAAAAAAGATATTGACGGTGAAAATGCATTTAAACTTTATGACACATACGGTTTTCCTTTCGAATTAACAAAAGAAATTGCGGAAGAAAACGGCTTAAATGTTGATGAAGACGGTTTCAAAGTTGCAATGAAAGAGCAAAAAGACCGTGCAAAAGCTGCAACTCAAAAAATTTCTGTTACTGGTGATATTAAATATGCAAAAGTAGAAGAAAAAGTTGGAGCTACTGATTTTGTTGGTTATACCGATTTAGAATGCGATGCAAAAATCCTTGAAGTTCTTGAGGGTGAAGGCTATGTCGATGTTGTTCTTGATAAAACTCCATTCTATGCTGAATGTGGTGGACAAGTCGGCGATTCCGGTGTAATTGAAAATGACAGTGTAAAATTGAATGTTTTAACAACTTTCAAAGTAAATAAATTATTTGTTCAACGTTGTGAATTAGTTAATGGTGAAATTGAAATTGGCTCAACTGTTAAAGCTTTTGTTGACAAAGAACGTAGAGGACAAATAAAAGTTCATCATACATCTGCCCATTTGTTGCAAGCTGCATTACAACAAGTTTTATCAGGTGATGTTCATCAAGCAGGTTCACAAGTAGAAGAAGACAGAATGCGTTTTGACTTCACTTTTGACCGTGCTATGACTGACAAAGAAATTCAAAAAGCAGAAGATATAATGAATGAATGGATTTCTCAAGATTTGGACGTAACTACAAAAGTTATGAACATTGACGAAGCTAAAGCAACCGGTGCAATGGCATTGTTTGGCGAAAAATATGAAGACGAAGTTAGAGTAGTTTCAATCGGCGAAGATGTTTCAAAAGAATTTTGTGCAGGTTGTCATGCCTCTCATACAGGTCAATTAAGACTTGCAAAAATTGTATCAGAATCAGCTATTGCAGCAGGTACAAGACGTATCGAAGTTGTTGTTGCAAAATCTGCTTTGAAATATTTATCAGAAAAAGCAAACGCAATTGACAAATTGGCTTTAAAATTCAAAGCTCATTATGACGAAGTTGAAGCCAGAGTTGATAAATTGCAAGAGGAAAACAAAGAGTTGCAAAAAGAACTTACAACTGTAAAATCTGCTCAAGCAAAAGATAAGTTCAAAGAATTTGTTTCAAAGGCAATTGATATCAATGGCGGAAAATTGTTTGTGCACAAAATGGAACAATTAGATTCAAACGCTCTTAAAGAGGGTGCTGAAATGCTTGCAAATAAACTTGGCAATTCTGTTGTTGTAATTGTTGCAGGTACTTCAATTTTTGTTAAAGTATCAGATAATTTTGTTGCAAACGGTGTAAATGCAGGTAATATTGTGAAAGAAATTGCTACTGCAACAGAGGGTAAAGGTGGCGGACGTCCACAATTTGCACAAGGAGCGGTTAAAAATCTTGAACAATTAGACGCAGTTTTGACAAAAATTGAAAACGATTTAAAGGGTTAATTTATGATTTTAAAAATTGAAAAATTACCTCATAATCGTATTTTACCAGAGTACAAAACTGAAGGTGCTGCTGGCATGGATTTGTGTGCGGCAATAGATGAGCCGATTGTGTTGAAACCGTTGGAACGAAAATTGATACCGACAGGTTTGAAAATTGAATTAGAACACGGCTATGAGGCTCAAGTTAGACCTCGTTCGGGCTTATCAATTAAACATGGCATAACTTTAATAAATTGCATAGGTACGATTGATGAAGATTACCGTGGCGAAGTTTGTATTCCTGTTGTAAATATTTCAAATGAAGAATACACTATTCAACCTGATGAACGTATTGCACAAATGGTTATTGCAAAATATGAGCAAGCAAAAATTGAAGTAGTAACGAAATTGACTGAAACTGTACGAGGTGAGGGTGGTTTTGGTTCTACCGGAAAATAAAATGTAAAAAAAGGGCGAGGTTTGAAAAACCTCGCCCTTTTTTATAATCTTAATCAAGCGGATTAATAACAATCCCAGACAAAAGTTTTGGATAAAAATAAGTTGATTTTTGTGGCATGCGTTCGCCTGCTTCTGAAATTCTTTTAATATCTTGAATTTTAGGGTAAGCCATTATAAATGAAGCTTCAGCTTTGCCCATGTCAATCATATCAAATGCTTCTTGTTCTTGCTTGATGTATAAAATTCCGTCTTGTGCCATTTGTTCTTCTTGAGTGTAACCTAATTCTTTTGAGATAATAACTTTGTGTAGAACAATCAAATCAAGAGTTTTTAGAACGTCCGGCACTTGATATTCATCAAGAATTTCACTAACGTTTTCTCTTAGTTTTAATATATAGAATTTGTTTACATTTTTCATGTAAAGACCCATAGAAATTTGATTTTTTGAGTAATCTTCTATTTTTTGTAAGAATAAGTCTTTTACTTCTTTTTTATTTTTTCCGTCAAAAGTCAAATCTTCAACATCAAAATATTTTTTCACTTTTTCAAGTAGAACATAAGGTTCAACCCAACGAGTTAAAATTCTGTGTGTCGGAAAGATTAAAAGGTCGTCTTCAAGATTTGTGAAATAACTCATGACAAATTTTGTAGAATCGTTTTCATCTGAGGAATTTATGAAATTTCTGTAATTCATTGCTGTTTCGTATCTATGATGACCGTCTGCGATTAGACAAGTTTTGTCAGATAAAACTTTTTCAATAAGTTCAATAGTTTTTTTATCATCTATTTTATATACGATATTTTGAACACCCAAATCGTCAGTTACGTCGATAAAAGGTTTTTGTGAGAAATCAATAGTGTTTTCAATTTGTTTTTCAGGATCTGAATAAACAAGAAATACTTGTGAGAAGTTCGCTTGGCATTTTTTTGTTAAGTTCAATCGGTCTTCTTTAGGACCGCCCATAGTGTATTCGTGTGGAAGAATGTTTTTTGTTGAAAAATCTTCAATTCTGTTTCTTGCGATAAAACCTTTACGAGTAATTTTTTTACCGTTCATTTCGTATTTTTGAACAATATATAAAATGCATGGTTTTTCCGTTTTTACTAAAATTTTTTCACTAAGCCAATTTTGATAGTTTTCAAAAGCTTTGTTGTAGCGATTATTTTTATCGTTTAAATCTGTTGAATTGTTTGCAAGAATAAGTTTTACAAAATTATAATTGCTTCTGCTTTCGAGTTCATCTCTGTATTTGTCAGAGATAACATCATAAGGTGGAGCGATAACATCTTTCATATCAACTTTTTCTTGATTGTATACGATTGCGTCTAATGGTTTAATTTCAATACTCATAATTCCCCCGTTATTAAGTGATAAAACAATTATGTCATACCTTGTGATAAAACGCAAATTTAATATAAATAAAAGCCAAAATTAGTATCTCAACTATATAGATGACATTTTGTTGACTTTTTCAATTTCATCATTAAACATGTCGATGAAATTGGAAAAGTCAACAGGTACCCCAACAGGTACCCCAACAGGTACCCCAACAGGTACCCCAACAGGTATTATTATATAAAAAGAGGACAAGCTTATGGGCATGGCAGCATCACAGGCAAGATTTTTAAATCTTACTGCAAGAAAGACAAATATAGAATATCAAGGTCAACAAATTAACGAACAAAGAACAGCGTTATCAAACGAATCTGCAAATTTGTATAATCAAATGTTGACACTTCAAGTACCAACACCACCGAACACGCAAGACTTTACAAAAGTGTCTTACACATTTATGTTGCCTGGTGGAAATGATGAAGCTACTATTTCTCAAATCAGCCCGACTGCAACAGCTGGTGAATATTCAGTTATTTTCTCTTATAAAACTGTTGAATTAGGAATGCCGGCATGTGCAGACAATCAAAAATCAAAAGCTGTTAATACTGGTAATGAAGGAAATCCTGTTTATAATGTTACGACTGTTCAAGGAAAATCTTATGAGTTAATAAAATACGATGATGGTGATGACGCCCAAAAGAAACTTCATGGTGATGCAGTAACAAAATTAAAAACAGATAATGCTGCATTTGGTGATGTTTATTTTGTAAATGTAGGAACAGAAGCCGTACCAAAATATCAATATTATTCAGGTGCTGAATTAAAAACAGCAACAGCAGATGGTGCTATAACAAATGCTGTAACATATTATTCTGCTGCTGATGTAGAAACATATAAGGAAGATGCTTATACTCCTTGTACAATAAACAGAGATGTTCAAAACCGAGTACAAAGCTTTACACATAGTCCTGCTGGCGGAACTCCAACTACATACTCAGTTACAACAAATACAATGACTGATGATGAAGCATATGCTGACGCAATGAACGAGTACACATATCAAAATTATTTATATGAACAAGCAATGGCAAATATTAATGCTAAGACATCTGTTGTTCAAGCTCAAGACAGAGAATTAGAATTGAAGCTTAAACAACTTGATACAGAACACAACGCTGTTCAAACCGAAATCGAAGCCGTTAAGGGTGTTTGTAAGAAAAACGTTGAAGATTCTTTCAAAACATTCGCATAATGACTTTTTAAATATAAATAAAAACTCCGAGTTAAGATTTTTAGCTCGGAGTTTTTTATTTGTTATAAAAATAAAATTAATTTAAAAAGCATGCTGAACAATGATTTTCTGCAATCGGCTTAAATTCAGGGATTTTTCTGTTGCAAAGATTTGGAATATTGAATTTACATCTGCTGTGGAATCTACAACCTGAAATATCGTCCATTATTGATGGTGGTTGACCATTTATTACTGCAAGTTTTTTGTTTGAATTTTCTGGTAAAGATTTTAATAATCCGATTGAATAAGGGTGATTAGTATTGTTGAAAAATTCTTTAGTTGGTGCGTTTTCAACTATTCTTCCTGAGTACATAACCGAAACTTCATCGCAATATTGGCTTACAAGTGCTAAGTCATGGGTGATTAAAATAATAGATGTTTTAAAATCTTTTTTTATTTCGGATAAAAGTTTCATTATTTGAGCTTGGATAGTTACGTCAAGAGCGGTTGTCGGTTCGTCCGCAATAATTAATTCAGCGTTGCATGCCAAAGCCATGGCAATAATTGCACGTTGTTTCATTCCGCCTGAAAACTCATGCGGATATTGATTAAATCTTTCTTTTGCAGATGGTATTTGAACTAATTCCAAAGCTTCAATAGCTTTTTCTTTAGCGTATTTGCCTCTTAAATTTTGGTGTAATTTAATAACTTCTAAAAGTTGGTTTCCAACTGTATAAAGTGGATTTAAAGAAGTCATTGGATCTTGTGGTATTAAAGCGATTTGAGAACCACGGATTTTTCTCAATTGATTTTTATTTAAGGTTAATAAGTCTTTTCCTTTAAAAAGTATTTGTCCGCTACTTATTTTTGCGGTTTTTGGCAAAAGTTGTAAAATACTCATTGCTGTCATGGATTTTCCGCAACCAGATTCGCCAACAAGAGCATGCATTTGTCCTTCTTCAACAGAAAAAGAAACATCGAAAAGAGCTTGTCTAAAGCCTTGTTCGGTGTTAAAACCCATATTTAAGTTGTTTGTTGATAGTATTTTCATAACCTTATATATATTATTATACATGTAT
>CAZKJV010000032.1:0-13704 GCA_964553175.1 uncultured Muribaculaceae bacterium
AAAGAGGAGTGTCCGAGTGGTTTAAGGTGCAATCTTGGAAGGGTTGTGTGGGAGCAATTCCACCGTGGGTTCGAATCCCATCTCCTCTGAATGTAAATCAAAAACAAAAGAGAGTTGTTACTGAAATCAAAGATTTTAGTAATAATAGGTAAGCAAATGAATAAAGATAATTTAATAGATAAAATTAAACGAAACCTTTTAAAACTGATTTTTTGTCATCAGCGTACTTTTAAAGTTAATAATATGTGCTTTAAAAACGGAAGACCTGTTAAAGTTAGAAACGCAATGATTGCGGAAACTGAAAATTATATTTTGAAACTTCAAATCTATCGTCATAGGTTAAAACGTAACGATATTATTGGAGAAGGAGCGATTTTAGACCTTCTAAAGCAGGCTGGAGGATTATCTCAACCTATTTTATATTCAACAGGTCGTGATTTTATTAAAAGACCTTATCTTATTATGGAAAAGATTGAAAACAAAGACGGTATACAACTAGTAGACGTTTTGTTTGCAATATTAGAACAGCATAAATTTGGAGTGTTCCATCGAGATACACTAACTGCGAATGTCCTTTTTAACGGATTAATAGCAAAAATTATTGATTATGACCAATCTCAAATAGTTGAAGAAATTAAAGAGCTTAATCCAAAAGACTCAATTATGTTTTTTGTTAATGGGCTGGCTCATTGTTGGGTTGAAAAAGACAAATTGCTTAATATTGGGCAAGGTCTTGAAGAAGTTACTAAAAATTGCATGAGTTATTTTGTCGGTGATGCCTTTGATTTTTCAAAAACAAGTTTGTATAAAAGCTTTGAACCTATGCCATTTTATGCAATAAATGAATCGCAAATTCAATCTTCCGGCGAAATAGATATAAATAATTGGAAGAATGTACTAAATCAGATTGAGTTCAAAGAAAACGAAAGAGTTTTAGATGTAAGTCCTGATACAGGTGAACTTAGCAGATATCTTTCAAAAAGAGGTTGCGATACGGTTGCGTATAGTTCGCACGATAACGAAATCTATGCAACAAAAATTATTTCAAATATTTTAGGGGTTAAGGTAAATGCAATAAAAGAGCTTAACGAGGAAATGACGAATTTTAGTTCAATATTTATTTTGAATACCCGTGAAAATATTGATTTGACTCAATTTATCGGGGCTGATAGATTAATCGTAAGACAGAAAAACGACGAAGATTTATCTCATGAAATTCAAAGTAAATACGCAGTAACAAAAAGAGTTCAACTTGATGAAACGTCAAATTTAATTATATTAGAGAAATATAATCAATAATTTCCCTGATTATTCTTTTTGTTGATAATTTTTTTAAATAAATATAATAAAATTCTTGATAATGGACTTAATCTATGAGATTTTTGGATAGTTTTAATTATACTGACTCTATGGCTTTACTACGTTCATCCACACAATGACAATTGACGAAATGTAACAAATGTAACAAAATGTAAAAATAATTTTACAGCGGCGGAAAGTCAAGTATAATCCCTAATAGAATAGAATAGAATAGCCGTATTGTGAGTTTTTCCCGCCAATGGTAACATGGAATTATGCATGGAAACATTGAAACTGAGGGCGGATTTATGAAAAAATTATTGGCGTTCACTTTAGCCGAAACTTTAATTGTAATAGGTATCATTGGCGTTGTTTCAGCGTTGACTTTGCCAAACTTGAATAGTTCAACAGGTGAAAAAGAAAAAGTCGCTAAGGTAAAGAAAATTTATCAAAATCTTGAAGATGCATTAGGTCGTGCCGTAGCTATTTATGGACCTGTTGAGGAATGGTTTGTGAATGATACAACGGATACTGCTCAAGCTACACGATTTAAGAATAGAGTTACTGAATTTTTGAAAGTTTCAAAGGATTGCGGTACGTCTACTGGTTGTTGGTCTACAAATCCTCAGAGATCTTATGGTGGTACTGTGTGGGAAAGTAATTATTATCAATCTTTGGTAAATGATGAGGGTTTTGGTGGCAGTGTAATACTTGCAGATGGAACAGCATTAGCTTTTATAGATTCTCACGGGTTTAGAATTCGTGCGGATATAGATGGTCCAAATAAAGGTAAAACGGCAACAGGTGTTGATATCTTTGACTTTTATTATGATTGGTATGATGAATATAGGCTATTCCCATCATATAATCTTGATTTGGTACCTCCTGAGGTATCAGATGGTTATGTAACAGATTGGGTTATTAATTTTGGCAATATGGATTATTTAAAATGCCCTGATGATTTAAGTTGGGACAATAAAACCAGTTGTAAGTAAATACTTGAGATTTATATAAATAAACTGGATTGTAATGAAAATATAAGTAAAAAGCGAAACCCACTTTTCAAGTGGGTTTCGCTTTTTATATCAAATTAATTTGATTATTTGTATAATGGTTTTAGTTTTGTTGCTTGTTGAGGGATTACGCCTTCTTCGATTGGAAGATATACTCTGTAATCGATATCAGGGAAGCAGTTGTCAATATCTTCAATTTCAAATAATTTTGCTTCGTCGATATTACCTGAATCTATCATATCAGCGATAGTTTCAAATCTTTCAACGTGTTCTCTAAATCTATCAGTTGCATAATCTTTTGCTTGCCATGTTGTGATTAAGAATGGCCAATCTGATGATTGTAACAACAAGTTTTCACGAGCTAATTGCGATAATGCTCTTAACAACAATTGGTTTGTTGGTTTTTCTTCGTATCTTGAAGCGATTTCTGTGATACGTTTTTCGCAAGAGTGAATAATTGGCCACATCCATTCTGTTAAGTGGTTCATCCATACATAGAAGTGTCCGCCAGCACCCCAAGAACTTTCTGGAATTTGAATAGCTTCTTTTGGTGGGTGAGCTTCTAAGTATTCACCTGCTGTCATCATTTGAATATCATCTTTCAAGTAAGTGTTGATTTTCTTAACTACTTGTTTAATAAATTCAACACCTTCAAACCACCAGTGTCCGAATAATTCTGTGTCGAATGATACCATTACCAAGCCTTCTTTACCGTTAGCTTTTTTGTAATCATTTAACAAGTGGTACAACATTGTTGTGTAGTGGTCTGAGTTTTCACCAACTTTGTTGAATGCTAATACTGGGTCGTATAACATTTTGTCGCCTAAATCAGTAGTTGATGATGTTATTCTCCAGTAGTGCATACCAGATTTATCGTCTTTTTTGTGGAATTCTCTATATACGCCATCTCCAGGGTATCCGTCAGCTGCTGACCAAACTTGGTAACCTGCTCTGTCGTTTCTTCCCATAACTGCAACTTGTGCATCTGGTAACCAGTATGCTGAATATGTGTCATATCCAGTTGCTTCACGTTCCGGTAATGGAATATATTCAATATTTCCGTAAGGTCCGATTACACGTCTATTTCCGATTGAGTTACCACCTTCAATTACGTGTGATTCTGTAAAGAAGTATTGAATGTCATTATTATTCAATGTTACTTCAATTGCAGGACGCCATTTCTTTTCTCCGTCTTGCCCAATATATTGGTAACCTTGTCTATATGCACATTCAGGTAACCAGCAACCTTTTGCTTTTTTACCGAATAAACGTTTTGTTGTATCAGAACCAACTTTGAATTGTGCGTTTAAGTTGTTATCAGTTGCAAGTAGTGGTGAAAAACCGTGTGTTGCACCTGATGTTGTGATTTCAATACAACCTAAGTCTTGGTATTTTTTGAATGCTGCAATCAAGTCTTTGTTATATCTGTTTACAAAGTGGTCTTTGATTTTTGATAAGTGTTTGAAACTGAAGTTTGCTAAATAACTTAAATGTTCAGAATGTTCCACTTCCGGATCAGGATATCTTTCAACATCTTTTGCTGCTGCTGAAATTCTTGTATCCATATATTCAACAAAGCCTTCTTGTAAATGTTTGTCGTTCAATTGCTCAGCCAATATAGGTGTAATTCCGACTGTAAGTTTAGCTTTAATGCCGTCTTCTTCGTATAGTTCAGAAATTGCATCTAATAGGGGTACGTATGTTTCAGACATACATTCATACAAATTTTCTTCACCAAATGGCCACATACCCGCTTTGCGATAGTATGGCAAATGGCTGTGTAACATAAAAACAAATTGTCCTACTGACATAATAAAATGCCTCCATTATTTTAGTCGTGTTTATTTTAGGGTAAATTGTGTCTGAACAATTTTTTCCTTTTCTTAATTTGTTTATAACATAAAACTTAAAAAAAAGATACTTTTTTTTGTAAAGATTGTATCGTAATGTTACAAAAATAGCCGAAATTACCTATATACCGAACGGTATAAACTTAATAATTTGTTGACATGAAAATTTATTTATTTTAATATTTTTTTACTCACATCCTCAGAGTGATTTTGAAGTCGTAAAAAGAGTCATTAACTTTTTATGGTTTCACAATAAAGAAAGAAGGACAAAATGGCAAATATTAAATCAGCTAAAAAAAGAGTATTGGTAGCAGAAAGAAATCATGAAAAAAACGTGGCTTTCAAAACTTCTATCAAATCTGCTTTGAAAAAAGTATTAGAATTAGCTAAAGCCAAAGATGAAGATGCTATGAAAGTTGCATTGTCAAAAGCATATCAATTATGCGACAAAGCTGTTTCAAAAGGTATTTTACATAAAAATACAGCATCTAGAAAAAAATCAAGATTAACTCTTGCTGCTAAAAAATTGTTAGCTGAGTAATTTTTATTTTTTTAACAAGCGGGGCGAAATCGAAGATTTCGCCCCGCTTTTATGTATATTTTTAGAATTGTAAGCATTATTTAACAAATTGGATTAAATTTGTTTTTTCTTTGTTATAATAACCATGGGAAATGTGTTAAAAGGCGGATATTCATGCCAGCTGAAAGAGTAGTTAATTTAAAAGATTATCAAAACCTTATCGAAACGGTTTGTAAGGTTGAAGCACAAAAAATGTCTTCAACGCTTCATCTGTTGGATTATCTTGAAATGGTGAATATCGGAACGCAAACTTTATACATTTTGTTTAAACAAAAATCTCCCGAAACTTATAATAATTCATATCTTTCAACAGCGATAAAATGGTCTATCCGAAATGAAGTACGTCGTCGTTACAAATGGTATTCAATGAAACAAAAACGTGAAGTTTTGAGCCAAGATGATTTAAGAGAAACGATGTATAAAACTATTTTGTCGGTTGATGAGATGGCAGAGGCAGAAAATCCGACTATTATACGTTCTACGGATAGAAGTCCGGAGGATTTTTTAGAGTTTTCTCAATTAAAAAGTAAGGTTGCTGATTTGATGAAAACTTTACCGCCAAGAGAAAAAGAATTTATAGAACAAAGATTTTTTAAGGATAAAAAACTTAGAGAGTTATCGGAAGAATATCAAATTTCACCGTCTAGAATATCAAGAATTATTCAATCGGGGTTAAATAGAATAAAAAAAGAATTAGAAAAGCAGGAGATGATATAGTTGGAAACAATTTTTGATAAAAGTAACGGAATAAATGGCATTAGCTTCTTTGAAGAAGAAGTTGTTGCTGATTTTATAGACGATAAATTTTTAAGAAAAACTCCGATAGGTTTGCCTCAAACGAGTGAATTAGAAGTTTTGCGTCATTATAAATCTTTATCAGATAAAAACTTTTGTATTGAAAAAGGTTTTTATCCTTTAGGTTCTTGCACAATGAAATATAATCCGAAAGTTAACGAAAAGTTAGCAAATTTGGACGGATTTTTAAATCTTCACCCTGCATTAAAAGATGAAGATGTTCAAGGTGCTTTGAAATTAATGTATAATTTGCAAGAAGCTTTGAAAACAATTACAGGTATGGACGCTATTAGTTTACAACCCGCTGCGGGGGCTCACGGTGAGTTTTCAGGTATGATGGTTGTTAAAAAATATTTTGAATTAAAGGGCGAAATCCGTAAAAAAATTATAATTCCGGATTCTGCTCACGGAACAAACCCTGCAAGTGCAAAAATGGCGGGTTTTGATATTGTTGAAGTAAAATCTAATGAAAAAGGTCAAGTTGATGTGAAAGCATTGAAAGAAATTTTGACAGATGATGTTGCTGCAATAATGATGACAAATCCGAATACTTTGGGTATTTTTGAAGAAAACGTTTTAGAAATTTCTGAAATTATGCATAAAAACGGTTCGTTGTTATATTATGACGGTGCAAACTTCAATGCGATAATGGGCTATACAAATCCCAAATTAATGGGCTTTGATATTGTTCATTTGAATTTACACAAAACCTTTGCAACTCCTCACGGTGGTGGCGGTCCTGGGGCTGGTCCTATTGGGGTTGTTGATAAATTAAAAGATTTATTGCCTGCTCCTGTTATAACTTTTGACGGCGAAATGTATCACAGAAATTACAATATTGAAAATTCAATTGGTGCGGTAAAAGGTTATTTTGGGAACTTTGGTGTATTAGTAAGAGCTTATTCTTATATTTTAATGATGGGAAATGAGCTTAAAAAAGTAAGTGGTGATGCTGTTTTAAATGCTAATTACTTAAAAGAAAAATTGAAAAATTATTATAAATTGCCATATGATGAACCTTGTATGCACGAATTTGTTTTATCTGGTGATAATCAAAAAGAAAAAGGTGTTTCAACGCTAAATATTGCAAAAAGAATGATGGATAGTGATGTTCACCCGCCTACAATATATTTCCCATTAATTATTCACGAGGCAATGATGATTGAACCAACCGAAACTGAATCAAAACAACGTCTTGATGATTTTGTTGAAACAATGATAAGAATAGCAAAAGAGGTTGATGAAAATCCTGAAATTATTTTAACTGCACCTCATAATGCAACAGTTAAGAAAATTGATGAAACTTTAGCAGCAAGAAAACCAGATTTGAATTATAGAATGGAAGAAAAAGATGAAAAATAATAACAAAAAAGTAAAAGTAGCATTTCCACATATGGGAACGATTGCGGTAGCGTGGTCAGTAGCATTGAGAAGATTTGGTATAGAACCTTATGTTCCGCCATATACAAGTAAAAAAACACTTTCTTTGGGTGTAAAAAATGCCCCTGAAGCTGTTTGTTTGCCTTACAAATTAATCCTTGGTAATTTTATTGAGGCAATTGAGGGTGGTGCAGATTATGTTGCAATGTTGACTTCCCCTGGTTGTTGCCGTTTGGGTGTATACGGTATTAATATTCAAAACACTCTTGCTGATTTGGGGTATGAAGCAAATTATCTTGAATTAACTTTGTATGACGGTATAAAAGGTTTGTTTAAATTTTTCCACGATTTATTAGGAAAAAATGATTATTTCGCAGCAGCAGGTGCTATTTATATGATGATTAGAATGGTATTTGCGTTAGATGATTTAGAAACATTATTTTCATATTATCGTGCAAGAGAAATTAATTTAGGCGAAGCTGAACGTCATTACAATAAATGTATTGAAATGTATAAACAAGTTCGCTCTATTAGAGAATTGAACAAATTGAAAAAAGTTGTTAAAAAAGAAATGGCTCAAACTAAAATCGATAAAAATCGTGAAGTTTTGCATGTTGATATAACAGGTGAAATTTATCTTGTTGGTGATCCGTTCTCAAATCAATATATAGAAAGAGAACTAGGTAGAATGGGAGTTCAAACAAGAAGAAGTTTGACAGTAGGCAGTTTTTTAAAGGACGCAATTATTCCAAAAATGTTCAGAGGTAAAGAAACTCACTTACAAAGAGCTGAAAAAATGGCAAAACCTTACTTAAATCGTGATATCGGTGGCGATTCTCTTGAATGTGTTTCTGATGTTGCATATGCTGATATGAAGAAAAAAGACGGTATTATTCATATCAGTCCATTTACTTGTATGCCTGAAATTATGTCACAAAATATTTTCCCTGCGATGAGAGATGAGCATAATATTCCTATTTTAACACTTGTTATGGACGAACAATCAGGCCGTGCAGGTTATATCACAAGATTGGAAGCCTTTGTAGACTTGATGCGTCGTAAAAAAAGAAAAGCAGAAGTTAAGAAAAGACAAGCTGAAACAGTTTAACGGAGAAAATTTAATGATAAAAATAATAAAAAATGCATTCAAAATTTCTTTTGATAATATAATTTTAGCAACACCTTTGTTGATATTTTTGTTGTTATTAAATATTTATTTAATAATTGCAAAAAATGCCGTAAAAGCGTTGCCTTCCGCATTTTTATTTTATTTGACGTTATTTTTAATGTTTAGTGCTTTTCTTGCAGGTTGGTTTTATATGGTTAAAGTTGCGGTTTCTAACTTCAAAGAGGGGGTTAAAACTGATAATTCAAATGAACCTTTTAAATTAATGAAAGAGTTTCCTGTTGGTATAGCGGATTATATAAAACCATATATGGGTTTTTCAATATTGTATTTGATTTTTGCTAATATTATGATTGTGTCTGTTTATCATTTAGGTATGCATTTTATTGGCAATGTAGGAATTACAATGCAACAATTTGTTGCAGCAACAGAAGCTCCTGTTGCAATGCAAGCTTTAATTGATTCAATGACAAAAATGCAGTTGTTGAAAATAAATTACTGGTATTTGTTAATTATGTTATCTGTTCAAATTTTTTCATTGATTACAATGTTTTGGCCGATTGAAATTATGTATTCAACGCCAAATCCTTTAATTGCATTTTTCAAATCTGTTTTGAGCATTTTTGTAAGACCTCAATCAATATTGCTATTTATTTATATTAATATAATTAATTTTATATTAGTGTTATTTAATTATATATCTATGTTTAATCCGATTACTTATTTGATTATGACATTGATATTCTTCTCTTTTATTGTTTATATCTTTGTATTATTATTTTTATATTATGACGAAAAAATCAAAGGTAATAGCGATAGCATCACCGACAGCGACGGGCAAGAGTAAACTTGCGGTTAAACTTGCTCATAAAGTTAATGGTGAAATAATTTCAGCGGATTCAAGACTTGTTTATAAAGGTTTTGAGATTGCTGTTGCAAAACCTACGATTGAAGAAAGAGAGAATATCCCTCATTTTTTGATTGATGTTGTCGAGCCTGAAGAGGATTATTCTGTTGCAAATTATGTTGATGATGCAACTATTGCGATTGAAGATATTTTATCAAGAGGAAAAACTCCGATAATTGTCGGTGGAACAGGTTTATATTTTAGAGTTTTACTAGAGGGATATAGTCTTCCGAGAGTTCCTGCAAATTCAGATTTGAGAAAAGAATTAGAAGAAAAATCTTATGACGAATTAATGCAAGAATTAAAAACTCTTGATGAAAAAACATTTTCTCAAATGAAAGAAGCTTCAAAAAGAAAGCTTATTAGAACAATAGAAATTTGTAAGGATTTAGGAAAACCTTTGTCGGAGATGACTCTTACTGCTGAACCTAAATATGATGTTGAGTGGATTGGTATAAATTTAAGTAGAGAAGAAATTTATGACCGAATAAATAAACGTGTGGATAAGATGGTTGAAATGGGTTTGGTTGACGAAACAAAACATCTTTTAAATATTCACGGAAGAACTCCTAATTTTGTGAAAACTATTGGTTATCAAGAAATTTTGCAATACTTAGACGGTGAAATTTCTTTTGAGAGAGCAATTGAGTTATTAAAACAACATACAAGAAATTATGCAAAACGACAATTAACTTGGTTTAGAAGAAATAAAGCCTTAGGTATTGATTAAGACGCTTTTTCGTTAGTTAGAGATTTTAATTTTACATTTAAAATTGCAATTTGTTGTAAAATTTTTTCTTTCATTAATTTATCTTCTTCAATAATAGAATCAAAAGTTGCTCCGTCCATTTCTTGTTCAACTTCCGGAGATGTTTTTTGTAAACCTGTTATAAATAAAATTTGCATGTCATAAAAATGAGCATCACTTTTTAAATTTTCGATTTCCTCTGTTAAATTTTGAACTAAGTTTTTCATCCGTATCCCCCTTATGACATGCATGTTATCCATGTTTTTCATGACTTAAATCGTTTATTAAGATGATAAATTTAGTTAATTTTTGTATATTCGTAATTTGGTTCTTGTTGCTCAATTATAACGAAATTTAAGTAAAATTCTTGATTTTTTTGAATATAAAGATTTTCACCTTTTTCTCCAAGAGAAAGGCAAGAGTTTTCATAAACTTCTGTTGCAGAAGATTTGAAGACGTTTCCTTCTTCGTTCTTTTTTGCACCATCAAATGCGTGATATCCTGTTGTTACGACAAAAGCAGGTACAGTCCCAATTGCCATAGATAGTGCTGAGGAGATTGTAAAATTTTTAAGTGCAAATTTATTTGTTGTGTATTTGCTTACAACATTTGTCATCGGATAGGTTTTGTTTGAAAAATCTGTGTAATGTGTTGGTACAAAAATAAAACTTGCACCTCGTTTTAACCGTTTTGGTGGAATTACATCATAAATATATCCGCTCAAAGTGTAATATTTATAAAGAGTTTTTTCCTCTGAAATTTCTAAGTCCTCATTAAGCCTAACGCTGAAATATTTGGGTGGCTTAATGCTGTTAAACTCTTGTAGAGCTATAACTTTAGTTGCTTTTGCAAAACAAAGAGAAAAACAGCTTTCTATAAAAAATACTAAAATAAGTGCTAATAATTTATTTTTCATGATTATTACATTCCGCTTAAAATTGCATTATCAAGTTTGTTTCTGTAAAAATCAGTATTGATGTTTAATTTTTTACCTATATCAAGCAATTTTTCAACAAATTCACGGTCTGCTTCATTTTTGATGTCTTTCATATTGTCAATATATGAGCCGACTTCGTGGAAAATTTTATTGAAATAAGTGTTTTGAGCTTCTGCAATTTCAACTTTTAAATCTAATTTTTCAATAAAATCAAAGATTTCTAAAGTTGCTTCAGCTTGATGAGGTTCAATACTGTTTGCAAGTCTGTTTATGTTTTGTAAAAGTTTATAACTAAACATTTTTGAAGTAGGAGTTTTATCAATTTCTACATTGATTTTCTTTGCTTCAAAACAGATGTCAGCAGCTTCTTGAATGATTTGTGGGTCAAGATATGATTTTGACTCGTTCATTAAATCATTGAATTCTTTTGCAAGTGCGTATCCTGCGGCAAGTTTGAACTCATCTGGAACGCTCAAACCTAAAGTTTGCATTTGGTAAATTGGAGCTTTGCCGTCGTTATAAAGTTCTTTATAAGTTTGTGCAAATTTATCCATTTTATCTTTTAATAGGATTTGTAAGATTTTGCGTCTTTCTTCGATGAAAATATCTTTTAATGTAAAGTATTCGATACCGAAGTATTCATCAATGGCTCTGATGATTTCCGTTAGAGGATTTACAAGGAAGGTTTTTACTAATTCTTTTTGAATTCTTGTGTATTCAACTTCAGATGTAAATTCTTTTATTGCACAGTGGAAATCTCCGCCTTGGTATTGAATTAAAGCGAATACAAGGTTTGATTTTTCAAGTGTAACTTTTGAACTTACTTCGATATTTCCTATTACAAAATTTGCGTTTCCTTTTTGAACAATTTTGTATGAATTTCGTTTAATTTTATAACAATAAACATCTTGTTCATCATCAAAATCTTGGTATAAAGATGTAATTGCCCAAAGTGATGCAATTTGTTTTGTTGTAACGATTGACGGTTTTACAAAGCGTAAGAAAATATCTTTACCGTTTCCGTATTCTTTAAAATTACTTTGTGCGTTACTTAAGATTTCTAAGAATTTTTCTTCAAGATTTTTATCAATAAAGTTTGAGGCTAATTGCATAGCTCTTGCTGCATATTTCATTATTTGAGTGGTTTCAATGCCTGAAATTTCAGAGAAGAACCAACCGCAACTTGTATACATTAACATTGCTTGACGTTGAATTTCAAGTAATTCCATTCCTCGAACTTTTTCAATATCAGATAATTCTTCTAAGAAGTTTTCTTTTTGGAATTTTTTAATATTTCTCTCTGAACGGTCAAGAATAACTTTGATATATTTATTACGAACGTCCCAAGGGTCATTTTTAAAATATTTTTTACCCTCAGTTTCAAAAATTTCAACTAATTCATCTCTTAAATAATCGAGAGCATCTCTTAGAGGTTTTCTCCATTTTTGATTCCAACCCGGGTGTCCGCCTGTTGAACAACCGCAATCTTCTTTCCAACGTCCTACGCCGTGGAAACAACTCCATGATGAAACAGGTTTTATTTCAACTTCCCAATCACTTCTGAATTTATCTAAAAATTCTCCGTAATTTGTTAGTTCAAAACCTTCATCTTCAGCTTTGATTTTTAATACATAAGCTAAAGCCATATCACCAAATTTTGTGTGGTGTCCATAGCTTTCTCCGTCTGTTGCAATGTTTATTAATTGAGGAAAATCTCTTGAACCAGAAATACCCTCTTTTAATCTTTTTATAAACTTGTTACCGTCTTTTAATAACTCATCAAACGCTACGGATTTTGAAATTGCACCGTCATAGAAAAATAAATCAATATATTTTCCGGGTGCTGATTTGATGTAATATCGGTAAGAACGAGCAGGGTCAATGTTTCCCCAACTTACGTCTTGCCAATTTGAATCTTGTATACGTTTTACTCTTTGAGCTTGATATGGTGATAATACCGTGAATTTTATACCATTTTCAACTAAAACTCTTAATGTGTCATCATCAACAGCTGTTTCTGCAAGCCATAAGCCTTCTGGTTGTCGTCCAAATCTATGAACAAAGTCTGCAATACCCCATTTTACTTGAGTTTGCTTGTCGTGTTCATTAGCCAAAGGCATAATCATATGGTTGTAAACTTGAGCAATAGCGTTGCCGTGCCCGTCGTGTTCTAAAACACTTCTAATGTCGGCTTTGATAATTCTATCGTAAGCTAATGGTGAATAATCTTGCATCCACGATAAAAGAGTTGGACCAAAGTTGAAACTCATTCGCTCATAGTTATTTACAACGTCTAAAATTCTATTTCTGTTGTCAACAATTTTTGAAACTGAATTTGGATTATAACATTCTGCATTAACTCGTTCGTTCCAATCGTGGCAAGGTAATGCACTGTCTTGCATTTCTATTGCTTCCAACCAAGGGTTTTCTCTTGGCGGTTGATAAAAGTGTCCGTGTATTGTTAAATAATTCTTATTACCCATAATTTACTCCATTTTTATAGATATTTTAACATAGGACATGTGTAAGTTATTCATACATTTAGTCTATTTAGTTTTAGTTTGGGTATTTTTAGATTTTTGTGAAATAATTTTGAAATTTTCAACTTCTAACCAAGCATCACCTAAAGCGTTAGAGAATACAAGTCCTGAATATTCAACTACATCGTCAGTTTCTAAATCAATGAATTTTTCAGCTAATTCACGTTTCATAAAATTTTTTAATTCTGATAATGGAATATCATTTTTTGCATCATCACGTCTAATTAAAAATGTAATATATTTTTCTGAACTTTTCATTGCTGGTTTGTAGTCCAAACCAAGGCTTGAAAATTTATCAAATTTTGCAGTAATTTTTACTCTTTTATTTAAATATACTGTTGGATTTTTTACTAAATCTAAAGCTTTTACGGGTGTGTAAGTGTAATTTTGAACAGATTTTGCTTCTGTTGTTTTTGCTTGAGTTGTTGGTGTTGTTTTAGTTTGTGTTACTGCTGGTTTAGTGCTTTTTGCCGGTGCTGTTGCAGCTAGCATATTTGATGATGTAAAACCGCCAATTCCAAGTAATAAT
>CAZKJV010000033.1:0-13388 GCA_964553175.1 uncultured Muribaculaceae bacterium
ATTTAGTATTAATTTCTGTATTTAGTTTGTTTTTTGTACCATTTGTATGCGCAAAAATGGTAAATACAGAGGATTTAGATTTTATGCCAATGGAATTTAATTCGATTGAAAATCCGATAACATACAATTATTTTGTAAAATATGCAGATTTACTGTTTAGCAAAATGGATTTTAAAAAAATATCTATTTATGGAGTTATCGAGTATAAATATATACTTCATACAGACGGAACGATAACAGATTTAAAGAGTATGCCTTTAAATCAATATGACGATGGAACAAAATTAGATAAATATTATCGAGATATAATAATGAAAAATTCGCCACCGCCATATCCAGAAAATATGGAGATTGGTGATGTTCTTATTTATGTATCTGCCATAAAAGATTTGAAAGATGAAGTTTTGGTAAAATATTTAAGAGGTAATGAAGGCTCAACAACTCCTGGAAATTATGTAAATATACGTTTGCATAAAAAGTCAATAAAAACAATACTTGTAGATAAAATATTTTATTAATCTTGTCCGTATTTTTACGTACGTAAAAATACGGTCTTTTTTTTCTCCTAAAAATTGTATTCTAAAAAAGTAAGCAAAAAAAGGAGAAAATATGAACAAATTATCAACAACACCAAATCATAAAAAAGCAAATGAGTACAAAGATTTATGCAATGTCGCAGGAGATGTATTTAGAGTTTATGATGTGAAAATTCCAAATGATTATAGAGTTTTGGATAAAATTGATGGGCAATTTAATTTTAAGGCTGTTACTTTTGAAAAAGGAGATGAAATAGTTATATGCTATTTGGGTACAAATCCATTAAGTATAAAAGATCACATGACAAATGGTAAAATGGTAATTTCAGCTGAACCTACTTCTCAAATGGAAAGTGCATTAAATTATTGTAATGATATGCGAAAGAAATATCCATCATATAATTTTAAGGTTGTTGGTCATTCTGAGGGCGGAAGTGAAGCAACGTATGTTGGGTTATCAACAAATTTAGAAACTTATACATTTAATGCCTACGGTTTGCATCAAAAACTTGTGAAAAAAATTAATAATCCTTATACTGACGATTTAGTTATAAATTATTGTGATTACAATGATCCTGTATCAAAGTTAAGAAAACTTGTCGGAAAAACATATATTGTTGAAAGTAATAAGATTTTTATCAAAAAATTAAATCCTTTAGGAAGTGTTGCTGCTCATAGAATTGAGAATTTTGGTGATTGCACTGATGCTCAACTATTAGAAGATTATAAAAAAGAACATAAATGGTTTATTGGTAATGTTGATGAAATTGAAATAACTGATTTGAATTTAGAAAATATGTCTACTGATTTGTTTCGTATTTATGAATCTGAAATATCTCAGCGTTTAGTAAAAGGTGAAATTTTAAAAAGTAGTCAAGCAAGAGAAAAATTTTTAGCAGGAACATTAATAAAGGTTTCCGGTTATGTAAGAGATGACGGAACTGTTGTTGACGGTTATTATAGAAGAAGACCAAATACAGCAGAGTTAGTGTAATTTGGTTAAAAGATGACGGCAAAACGCATTTGCATTTTGCCGTCAATTGAAGAAGACAAAGAGTATTTATTAAACAAGACCTTCTTTTACTGCTTTTACCGCAGCTTGAACTCTGTCATTAACACACATTTTTTGTAAAATTGAACAAACGTGTGCTTTTGCCGTGTGTACGCTTACGATTAATTCTTTTGCGATTTCAGTGTTGCTTTTTCCTGTTACCAGATGTTTTAAAACTTCGTATTCTCGTTCTGTCAACGGAACTCGTCCCTCTTGAGATGAACTATTTGAAAGAAGTCTTGTATTTTCGGGTTTTGGGAAAGAGTTTAATGCTAGTTGTGCGATTTCCGGGTCAAGCCAGCATACGCCTTGTGCAACATCTCTCACAACATCTGCTAATTTTGTTGGGTCAATATCTTTAAGGCAATAACCTGTTGCACCTGAACTTAATGCTGCAACAACTTCTTCTTCTCTATCGTGAGATGTAAGTGCGATAATTTTAACTTTTGGGTTGAATTCTTTTATTTTTATCGTCGCTTCAATTCCATTCATACCCGGAAGTCCTAAGTCCATAAGCACCACATCGGGGTTATATTTTTGGATTAGAGTAAGTCCCTCTTGTGCGTCCTCACATTCCGCTACGACATCAATGTCTTCGTTGGAGTTTAAGGCACATCTTAAGCCTACTCTGGTTAGTTTAAAGTCCTCAATTATGATGACTGAAATTGTTTTTGTTGCTACTGTCATTGTTTTGTTCTCCATATTTGTGTTATCTACAATTAAATTAAAGTATAATTTGCATATTTGGGAAATTAGGCAAAAGAGTAATATTGTATTGCCTTGAGGGGTAATAGCCATAAGGGGAATAGGTAAGGTTTTTCTGCAAGAGGGTTTAAAAAACATGTTCTTGATTAAATTTTTTTTCTATTATAAAATTGAAATGTTAGAAAAATGAGGTTAAAAAATGGATCAAATTATCAGAGTTGCGTGGGATTTGAATGAAAATACTGAAAATAGATATCAATTAGTATATGAAATCTCAGAATTAGCAAAAAAATTGGTTGATGAAAATCAAGCAAGAAAAGCAAGAGAAGATTTCGGCTTTGATGAATATGGTTTTGACGGTTCTTATAAAAAAGAAAATCCTGTTGAACATGCAATCATGGTTAAAGCTTCAGAAGCAGACGATAACAGACTTGTTGGCTAGTAGACAAGTTTATTTGGAGAATTATAAATGCAATTAAAAGAAACAGTTGATTATATCAACGAAAAAACGAACAATTTTGCACCTGAAATTGCTATTGTTTTGGGTTCAGGACTTGGTGATTTTGCAGATGATTTTTGTGATGTGGTTATTCCATATGCGGAAATTCCTGGATTTGAAGCTTCAACAGTTAAAGGACATAAAGGTCAACTTGTGTTTGCAACTGTTGCAGGTAAAAGAGTTGTAATGATGCAAGGTCGTTTCCATTACTATGAAGGTCACCCAATTCAAAAAGTCGTGTATCCTGTTAAAGTTTTCAAAAAATTAGGTGTAAAAACTTTAATAGTTACAAACGCTGCAGGTGGTATTAATAGAGAATTTAACGCATCAGATTTGATGTTGATTACTGATCATATAAACTTTATGCATGTAAATCCGTTAATCGGTCCAAACGATGAAGAATTAGGGCCAAGATTCCCAGATATGACAGAAGTTTATAAAAAAGATTTGCAAGAAATTGCAATGCAAGCAGCTAAAAAATTAGATATTAATTTGAAAAAAGGTGTTTATATGGCTCTTACAGGTCCAAATTACGAAACACCGGCAGAAACAAAAATGGTAACTTTGTTGGGTGCTGATGCAGTTGGTATGTCAACGGTTCCGGAAGCTATGGTTGCAAATTATTGTGGTATTAATGTTCTTGGTATTAGCTGTATTTCAAATGCGGCAGCAGGAATTACTGGTGAAGTTCTTTCTCACCAAGAAGTTATTGAAGCCGCAAACGCAGTTAAAGGTAAATTTAAATCATTGTTATTTGAATGCGTAAAAGCTATATAATTTTTTAAAAATAAAAAGGGCGGTGTGCAAAGCACACCGCCCTTTTTCGTGCAAATATTTACGAATGTAAAGAATTTTGTTTTTAGTCTAGAATTTCATTCTGACTTAGAATAAAATTCTGGTATGGTTAAATTAAACGAAAAAGTAGATGAATTAAAGAAAAAATTAATTTTGGACACGGCAAGTGAGTATTTCAAAACGCTTGGCTATGAAAAAACTCAAATTGATAAAATTGCAAAAGATTTGAGCGTTGGAGTAGGTACGATTTATGGGTATTTCAAGTCAAAAGAGGGTTTGTTTATGGCTTGGCTTACTTATGTTATTGAAAATGCTTCTGCTGAGATGCAAGAATTTTGTGCGGATATTATAAATCCGATTGAAAAATTGAAAATGATTGTCAAATACAAAATGAAATATTTTGAAAAAAATAAGTTGACGATTAAAGGTTATATGGAAAATAACGAATTATTTTTGAGAGGTATTTCAAGACGTAAAGAACACCCAATGAGAAAAGTTTACGGTTATTGTGCTGAGATTATAAAACAATTAAAGCCAATGGATGACAATATGGCGTATTTATTTGCAACAACATTTGATGCAATAATTAATAGCTATATTGAATGTTCTTTTGAAGAAGATAATATTCTTGAAAAGCAAGATGAAATTGTAGGTAGATTTTTACGCTTTGTAGGAGTTTAAATGCGAAAAATTTTAAAAATATTTTTAATAATTTTTTGTTTAGTATCAGCTCCTGTGCTTTCAAAAGAGGTTCAAAAAGGTGGAATTGAGCGTGTTGAATTAAGCTTTGAACAAGCTTATGAGTTAATGCTTGAAAATAATAATTCATTGAAAGCGTACAATGAGGCAATTAAAAAAAGCAAGTATGAAAAAAAATCTGCATTGGGTCAATTTGCTCCAAAAATCGGTTTGAATGCGACGTATTTGCATTTTTCTGACAATATGACTTTGTCAACACCTGTCTCTATTCCGATGTTACCTTCAACATCTACAATAACAAATATTCAAGATAAAAATTTGTTTACTTTTGGCGGTGTTGCTGTTTGGAATATTTTTACAGGTGGTAAATTATTGTCAAATCACGCTGTTGCAAGGGCAAAATTAGAGGCAACAAATCAAAAATATAGAGAAGTTAAAGATAATTTAGTTTTAGAATTAGTAAAAAGATATTACGGTTTGCGTTTGGCACGTGATGTTGTTGAGGTTAGAAGGCAAGTTGCAGAGGGTGTTTATCAGCACTTAAAAGACGCAAGAATGTTAGAAAAAGAGGGTTTAATTTCAAAATCAGAACGATTGCATGCTGAAGTTGCTTATGCTGAGGCAATGAAAGAGTATAACGCATCAAAAAGAGATGCAAATGTGGTTGAAGAAGGCTTGAAAACGTTAATAAAGGCAAAAGAGGCTAATTTAAAAGATGTTTATGTTGAGCCGTCTTCATTATTGTTTGTTTATAACAATAGCACGATAGATTTGGTAGCAATGAAAGAAAATGCATTACAGAATAATCCGCAATTAAAACAATTGCGTGAAAAAAAGAAAATTATGAATGCGAAATATCATGCACAAATGGCGAATTATTCTCCAACAATTAGCCTTGTTGCGTACGATATAGCGGCTGCAAGTCATTTGTCGGAAGCTGCACCAAGAGCTGCAATCGGGGCAACAGCAAATTGGTTGTTATTTGATGGGTTTTCAAGATATAACGATATAAAAGCTGCTGATTGCGAACGTAAAATGGTAGATTTTGAAATCGAAGACGCACAATATAATATTGAAAGCCTTGTTGTAAAACAATATCAAGAACTAATGAAAAATAAAGAACAGTATGATAGTTCAACCAAAGCTATTGAGAATGCACAAGAGGCTTTGAGAACTTCAACTCTTGCATTCAAAGAAGGCTTTGGCACTTCTTTGCAAGTAACAGATGCTCAAATGATGTTGTCAAAAGTTAAAATCGATAGATTAAAAGCGGTTTATGACTATGATGTTAATTTGACGGATTTATTGAAAACAAATGGTGATACAAATTCTATTTTAGAATTTATAAAAACATCAAAACAAGAAAAATTTTAAGTGAGGCATAAATGAAAAATAATAAATTAGTATTAATTTTGACTATAATCACTGTAATATTATTTATTGCAGGGATTGTAACTGTTTTTGTAAAAGAAAATTCTTTGATTTTGCAAGGTGAAGTTGAGGTTAAAACTATTGATTTGTCATCAAAAATTACAGGACGTGTTTTAAAAATAAATGTTGAAAAAGGTGATAGAGTAAAAAAAGGTGATGTTTTAATTGAACTTGATACACCTGATATTGATGCAAAAGCAGAACAAGTAAATGCCTCTTTAGAACTTGCTTTGGCTCAACAAGAAAAAATCAATAACGGAACAAGATATGAACAAATTGGAATGGCAAAAGCTTCTTTAGATTTGGCGAAAAAAACTTATGATAGAATGGTAAGATTGCATAATGAGGGCGTTATTCCAACTCAAAAATTAGATGAGGCTCAAGCAAAATACACTGCTGCAAAAGATAATTATAATATGCTTGTAAATGGTGCAAGATTTGAAGATAAACTTTCGGCACAAGCAAATGTTCGTAAGGCTCAAGGTGCAAATAAAGAGGTATCTTCTTATTTGAAAGAAAATAAAATTATTTCGCCGATTGATGGCGTAATTACAGAAGTTACTGTTGAAGAGGCTGAACTTGTTGGTGCGGGTTATCCGATTGTAACTGTTGTTGATGACAAAGATTGTTGGGTAACTTTCCATTTACGTGAGGATTTGTTATCTAAAATAAAAAATGGAACTCAATTTAATGTGGAAATTCCTGCAATCGGAAAGCAACCAATAGCCGTAAAAGTTAATTATATTTCTGTTTTAGGTGATTTTGCAACTTGGCGTGCAACAAAAGCAAAAGGTGATTTTGATATGAAAACTTTTGAAGTTAGAGCAGTTCCTGTTGAACCTGTTGAAAATTTACGTGCCGGCATGAGTGCAATATTTGATTGGAAAAAAATAAAATAATATGTCTTACTTGAATGTCGTAAAAAGAGAGATAAAAAGGTTTTACAAACGTCCTTTAGTGTGGGCGATTTCTTTTGTTATTCCTTTATTCATGTGTTTGCTTATATGTGTAATTTTTTCAAAAGGGACGCCGACAAATTTACCGATAGCGGTTTTGAATGAAGATAATTCTGAAATATCAAGGGTTTTGGTACGAAATTTGAATTCTTTACCGTCTTGTAATGTTAAATATCAAGTTACAAGCTTAATTGAGGGGTGTCAGTTGTTGACTGAAGGTAAAGCGTATGCCTTTTTTGTAATTCCGAAAGATTTTCAAAAAGATATTTATAGGTTAAAACAACCGAAATTAGTGTTTTATTACAATAATCAAAGAATTTTGATAGGCGGAATTATTTCAAAAGATGTAAATACAATGGTTCAAACAATGATGGTTGGGCTTGATGCAAAAATGCGAAATAAACAAGGTTTGCCAATGGACGTGGCAGTTAAACAAGCCAATTTAATTAAGGTTAATGACCATATTCGTTCAAATCCGTTTTTCAATTATCAATATTTTCTGTCTTTGATTGCATTTGGTCATATTTTACAAATTCATTTTTTGATGGCTTCTGTTTGGGCTTTGGGTACTGAATTTAAACTTGGTACTACAAAAAATTGGCTTAAAACTGCAGATGATTCTATAATTATTGCGTTTTTAGGAAAAATGACTCCATATTTTTTGATTTTTATGTTGCTTTTTGCGATATTATTCTTCGTATATTTCGGATTTATGAGTGTTCCGTATGTCGGGAATATTTTCTTAGGAGTTGTTTCTACAATATTGTTTGTCATTTCTTGTCTTGCAATAAGTGCAATTTTTATTGGTATAAACGGTAATTTTAGATATGGTTTAAGTAATACAGCTTTTTATGTTGCAATGGGGTTTGCTTTTGGTGGGGTTACATATCCTGTAATGTCAATGCCGTTGGTTGCAAAAATTTATAGTGCAACGTTACCGTTAAGTCATTGGGTTAAAATAATGATTAACCAATCATTAAGACAAATTCCGCCTATGTATGATTTAAAATCTTTGTTTGCGTTGGTAATTTTAATGTCTTTGGGATTTTTAGCGTTAATTAGAATAAAGAAACTTGCAAAAGATGAAAAAAGGTGGTATCAACAATGATGAAGCGTTTTTTCAATCTTATAAAAGAAGAATTTTATGATTTTATTCACGATTCCGGTGCAACTTTAATTATGATAATCGGGGTTTTTGGGTATTCATTATTTTATGCAATTCCATACGCAACAGAAGTTATAAAAGAGGTTCCAATTGGTGTTGTTGATTTGGATAGGTCAAATTTATCACGAGAATATATAGAAAAACTTAACGCAACGGATTATGTTGATGTGTTGCATAATTTTGTCGGTATAAATGAGGCAGAAAAAGAGTTTTACAAAGATAATATAAAAGGTTTTATTTTAATCCCGAAAGATTTTGAAAAAGATATTTTAAGGGGAACTCAATCTGTTGTTTCAATATATGCTGATACGAGTTATATGATTATATATAAAGCGTTTTCTCAAGGGGTTGTTTCAACCGCTGCGGATTTAGGTGCAAAATTTGAGGTCGGGAAATTGTTAAAATCAGGTATGCCAAAACAAATGGCAATTGCTTTAAAACAGCCTTTTGAGTTTGTTCAGGTTCCGTTGTATAACCCTGCCGGTGGTTATGAAACGTATGTTTATCCTGTTATTTTAATATTGATTTTGCATCAAACTTTAGTTATTGGTATGGGGTTAATGCAAGGTACAAAAAATGAATTAAAAGAGGATTATTGCGAAAAACCAAAGGATATTCCGTTTATTTTGTTTGGAAAATGTACGTTCTATGTTCTTTTGTATTTATTTTATTCAATAATAATATTCTTATTCTTTCCGGCAATATTTGTTTATCCGATGGCATATAACATTTTTCCGTTATTTTTAATGCTAACGTTGATGTATTATTCTGCGGGATTTTTCTCAAATACGATTTCATATTTCTTTAAAACAAGAGAATCTGCTTTATTAATGTTGGTTGTAACCTCGTTGATTTTTATATTTTTACCAGGGTTGATTTGGCCTAAAGAGGCTATTCCACAATGGCTAAACGTAATTGCTATGTTTATTCCTGCAACTTGTTCAATAGACGGTATTGTAAAAATAAATCAAATGAACGCAACTCTTTGGGATATAAGATACGACTTATTGTGGGTATTTTTCTTGTGTATATTTTATTTTGTACTGGCATGTAAAGTGGTTAAAAAATCTTGTACAAAAAACGAAGATTAGTTTTCTTTGAAGTAATATGTTAATTCAGCTTCAAGATTTAATTTTTGCCCGTTATCTTTGAATATTCCGAGTTTTAATCCCATTTTTGCAAGTCTGTAAAGCAAACTTACGCCCAAAACTCCAAAACCGTATTTGCAAGAGCGTACAAAATTTATTGACGATGCTTCTTTAAAATATTTTGTTGGGCATGAAATTTCGCCAAGATTGTATTTGTTGAATAAAATTAATGCAAGAATTTCATTATCAAAAATGAAATCGTCGTTACAACTTTCAAGTGGTAATTTTTCTAAAATATCTTTTGTAAAACCTCTGAAACCTGTGTGATATTCAGAAAGTTTTTCTTGTAGCATAAAATTTTCAAAACAAGTTAAAAATTTGTTTGCAATATATTTGTATAGTGGCATTCCGCCTTTTAGTGCGGATCTTCCGAGCATTCTTGATGCTAAAACTGCGTCGTATTGTTCAAATGCCATCATAGACGCCATAGCAGGGATTAATTTAGGCGTATATTGATAATCAGGGTGTAACATAATTACAATGTCCGCCCCTGCTTTTAAGGCTGCACGATAACAAGATTTTTGATTTGCACCGTAACCTTTGTTTTCTTTGTGAACAATTGTTGTAATTTCCAAAGATTTAGACAGCTCCTTAGTGTTGTCTAAAGAGCTGTCGTCTACTAAAATTATTTCATCAACAAATTCACGATAAATTTCATCATAAGTTTGTTTTAATGTTTGTTCGGCATTATATGCCGGCATTATTACAACGATTTTTTTACCGTTAAGCATTATTCTTCAGAAATTGCCTCTACTACAACGATTTCATCATCGTCGTTTTCTTCAACAGAATTTGTTCTGATAGATGCTTTATTTGATGATAAAGATTTGTCTTTAACTTTTTTAACTTGTCTTAAAAGTTTGTCTGAAAGTAAATCGATGCTTGCATACATAGATTCAGCAGTTTCTTCAAGGTGTAATTTAACTTTGTCTAAACTACATCTTACTTCTGCAATGTGTTTTTCTGCAGCAGCAGGATTTTTGATAACTGATAAAATTACTTCAATACCTTGGATTTGGTCGTAGTGTGTAGCAACTTTACCGATTTTTTCTTTAACATAAGCTTTGATAGCTTCTGTGATTTCAATGTTTCTTCCATTTACGTGTATACGCATTATTTGCCTCCGATTATTAATTATAAGTTTAATGATAGAATACAGGAAACATAAAATAAAATCAATAAATGAGTTGTTTAATTTTTACCTGTAAAGTTAAACTAGTCAGAAATGATTTGTTGTAATTCTACGTTTGGAGTTCCTAAAACTCTTACCAATTCTAATACAGAAGCTTTCATTTGACATTTTTGAGATGAGCCTGAAAAGAAATCTTTGTAAAAACAACCTTCACAGTTGCAACCTCTTTTGTAACAATCTAAAGCTGTTGGTGTCCATCTTCTTACCGCTACAGCACGTCCCATATCACGACTTCTAAACACTGATTATGTCCTCCAATTTAAGATTATGAATTATTTTTATCAAGCTCCCATTGAATATTAAGCTTGACTCCTACCCCAAAAGCAATGGATACTTGCTTTAGTAACATTGTAAAATTTCAAAGCGTATTTACAAGTGCTTTTTAACCCATTTTTCACATTTCGCAACAAATCCGAAAACATGCTTGTAGCCTAAGTTTCAATGAAATCAATGGCTTGAGGTTCGCTTTTTATCATGGTTTCAGCGTTTTCAATCATGGAAACCCATGAGCCGTACATGTTTTCATGATTTTGAAAATGATTAAGAAATGTAAATAATTTCCAAAACCCATGCCAATTTTACGACTTTTGGCATGCCTTTTTTATAATTTGTCTTGAACTTCATCTTTATTTAAGGTATGCTTTTTTTGTAGAATATATAAATAGCAAAAGGAAGATTATTTTGGATAAAGGATTTATTGAAGACGGTTTTATTGTAAATCTTAGCAATGCAAGTAATGCTGCTGAGGTTATTTATGAATTGAGTTCTATCCTTGATATGCCTGAAGCTCAAAACAAGAAAATTTGTTTGAAACTTGAAGGTATTGATTTAACTCAATCTCAATTATTAAGTATTAGAGCATTAATTGAATCTATGGAGTCAACTTTAGAGTTTGTTGATACATCATCAGAAGCAACTATTGAAGCTGCACAAGCTTTAGATATTCAAATTTCTGAATTGAAAAACGAAATGGAAATTCCACAAATTCAACCAACAACAGAAGAATTACAACAATTGACTTCTCAACCGGATTTATTCAGCAATGCTGACCATGATTTTGCATTTCAAGAGCTTGCACAAGAAGAAGGTTTAATTAAACCAGAAGAAATGAAAACTTATGCAACAATGGACGAAGATGAAGTTCCTAACTTGGAATTAGAAGATGATGAAGAAGATGTTGAAAAATTACCAACATTATACTTAAATCAAACGCTTCGTTCAGGTCAAACAGTTACATCAGAAGGAAATATTGTTGTAATAGGCGATGCAAACCCTGGAAGTGAAATTGTTGCAAGAGGCGATGTAACAGTTTGGGGTGTTCTTGGCGGTATTGCTCATGCAGGTTCAAAAGGTAATTCTAATGCCGTTATCAGAGCATTAAAATTAAATGCTATTCAATTAAGAATTGCAAATTGTTATGCAAGAAGAGTTAATACAGAAAATGTTCCGTTTGTTCAAAAATCTCCGTCATTTGTTCCGGAAGAAGCGAGAATTGACGGAAAATCAATAGTTATAACAACAACATACGAAAGTAAGGAGAAATAATGACAGGTAGAGTGCTAGTAATTACGTCTGGAAAAGGCGGTGTAGGTAAGACAACTACCACAGCAAACATTGGTACTGCTTTAGCAAAAGCCGGTAACAAAGTTGTTTTAATTGATACAGATTTAGGTTTGAGAAACCTTGATTTGTTGTTAGGTTTAGAAAATAGAATTGTTTATACAATTGTTGACGTTGTTGAAGAACGTTGCAAATTAAAACAAGCATTAGTAAAAGACAAGAAAAACCCTAACTTATGTTTGTTAGCAGCGGCTCAAACTCGTGATAAAACTGCTATTACAGGCGAACAATTGAAAACTATTTGTGAAGAATTAAAAGAAGAAAATGATTTTATCATTATCGACTGTCCTGCAGGTATTGAACAAGGTTTTGAAAATGCAACAGCAGGTGCTAATGAAGCAATCGTTGTTGCAACTCCGGAAATGTCTGCTGTTCGTGATGCTGATAGAATTATTGGTCTTTTAGAATCAAAAGAACATATTGAAAAATATAATCTTTTATTAAACAGAGTTCGTCCTAATTTGATTAAAACAAATGATATGATGAGCGTTGAAGACGTTGTTGAAATTTTATCTTGTAAACTTATTGGTATTATTCCGGAAGATACAGGTATTATCACTTCAACAAACAAAGGTGAACCGATTGTTAATGATGAAAAATCTTTAGCAGGTCAAGCTTATCATAATGTTGCAGAAAGAATTATGGGCAAAGAAGTTGAATTTTTGAATATTGATGAACCTCAAGATTTTGTTTCAAAAGTAAAAACATTTTTCTTGAATTTATTTAAAAAGGAGCAATAGTCAATGAGATTCGATTTAAGTAATATAAGTGAATTCTACAAAAAAGTTGTAGATTTCTTTTCAAAAGAAGAAAAAGAAGAATCAAAAAGCGTTGCAACTAATCGTTTAAAATTAGTTTTAATGCAAGATAGAACAAACCTAAATCCAAGATTATTAGAACGTTTAAGGGGTGAAATGATTGATTTGCTTTCTAAATACGTTGTAATGGATAAAGATTTGTTAGAGTTAAACTTTACTCCAGAAGACGACCAATTAGCGTTAATGCTTTCTATTCCTGTAATTAGAGCAAAAGATGAAGACGAAATTGAAGAAGCTTTAAAAGCAGAAGATGAAGAAAAAGAACGTGTTGCTAAATTGGTTGAAAAAGCTGAACAAGATGAAGCTTCTGATGAGGAAGACGCTGACGAAGATATAGAAGATGAAGACGAAGAAGACTCTGAAGAAGATGAAACTGAGGCTGAGTCAGAGTCTGAAGAAAATTCTGATGAAAATATTGAAAATAGCGAAGAAAAACCTAAAAAGAAGAAAAAGAAAAAACATAAAAAGAAAAAAGTAACAGAAGAAAATTCAGAAGTTAAAGAAGTTACTGAAAATGTTGAGGAAACTGAAAAATCTGAAACAGAAGAAGTTCAAGAACAAAATGAACAAGAAATAAAAGAAAATTCTGATGAAGAAAAAACTTCTGAAACAGAAAACGAAGAAAATCAATCAAACGAATAAAAATAAAAACAAAGTAGTAAAGAAATAAAAAAGGAACTTTTCAAAAGTTCCTTTTTTATTATTAAAATTTTTATTTATTTCTATCAAAAAATCCTGCAAGTTGTTTGTGTGGAATTTTTTTTGAAATAGGT
>CAZKJV010000034.1:0-13248 GCA_964553175.1 uncultured Muribaculaceae bacterium
CTTTTAGGACATCAAAGATGTCCTTTTTATTTTTTCTTTTTATTTTAAATTTCAAGCAACAAAAAAGCCTCAGAAATGAGGCTTTTTTGTTACACCCTAAATTATTCGAGTTTATTATGCGAATGTTTTGAATGAATCGTCTACGTTCTTTTCGATTACAGAAGAAATAGATTCCATTTCTGTTGAAATTGCTGATTGTTCTGTATCTAATTGTTTCAATCTTAATTCTAATTTTTTGTCTTGAGCTTGGATTACAGATGTTTGAGCATTGATGTTTTCCAATTCTTGTTCATATAAGTAAGTTTGGTATGTGTATTCATTATAAGCATCTTCATAAGCTGCATCGTCAGTAACTGTTTTAGAAGATACAGACATTAATTCACCATTTGCTAAATCAGATGTAGAAATTGCAGAAATTCTGTTGTTTGCATCTCTAACGATTGTTGCATTTTCCCAAACACCTGATTTATAAGTTGTGATGTTTTGTTGAGAATAACCCATTGCAGTTTTGTCTGTTGTTGAAGTGTTAGCTTTTTCTAAATCAGCTTTATCAAAATATACATATTTTGGAGCTTTTTCAGTACCAACGTTCATGTAATACATATCGAATGATGTTGATACATTACGATCTTTTGCAGCATTGATTTCTTTTTTTGTTTGATCAATTACAGCTTGTGTAAATGGAGTTTCTTTAGAAGTTGAAGTAGCTTGAGCTAAAAGGATTTCTTTACCACCATAGTAATATTTACCGCTTGCATCTTTTGTGATTGGATAATTGTTGTAAGAAACAACTTTGTCTTCATCGTATGAAGTTGTATAAGCGATGTTATAAGCACCTGTTGTTGTTGAACTATTTGTAACTTGAGAAATGTTGAAAACTTGGCTACCATAAGTTACTGAATATACAACAGTTTGATAAGATTCTGTTGATGGAGGAGTAGGTACTGACAAAGTCAACATAGAATTGTAATAATTAGCTGATTGGTTAGCTAATGTTGTTCTTTGTTGGTTGATTTGTTGACCTTCATATTCAATATTAGTTTTTCTTGCTACTAAATTTAAAAATCTTGCTTGTGATGCTGCTAGTCCCATAACGATACCTCACATATTTCCTATTTATTTCCCTTATGGTTTTTATATCGACCTAAACTCATGTATTCTTTAGGGTTTTAAGCTGTTTTGTTACAATTGTTTACATAAAAACTCAATAGGATTTTTACACCCCGTAAAATCCTTATTAATATTGACTTTTATCATGATTATTATTGTAAGTTTTTTACACTTGAAAGAAATACATTTTTTTAATAAAATATTCTTAACATAGAGGAAAATTTTATGACCGGAAGACAACCCGAATATCAAAATTTAAAAAGATATAAAAAACAAAAAGATGTAACCGCTCAAAACGTTTTAACAGTTTTCACAACAACATTTTTAATAATGTTAGTATTTTTTATCGGTGCAGCAAGACATATGACCCCAAGTGTTGACGTTTCAATCGGGGAAAACAGTGCAACCGACGCAAAAGAAACAGGTTTAGGCGTAAAAGGTTTCATTGACAACAGATTAAAAGCAATTCAATCAGAAGATTCGTCAGATGTTGCAAAAAGATTAGAAGAAAAAGTAAAATCAAATTTTGATGAAGATGATGAAAATGAATATTTTTCAAAAGATTTAGAAGAAAAAGTTAAAATTCCTGTAAGAACAGTTAAACAAGAAGTTTTAACGCCAAAAAAACTTACAGAAACAGAAGATAAAGTTACGGTAAAAGTGGTAAAACCGACTACAATTCCTCAACCAAAACCAAAAGCAGATGTAACACCAATACAAACAACTGCCCCTGCAACTACGATAAAAGTTGTTGTTGGAAGTTATAACTCTTTAGACCAAGCAAAAATTGCTCAAACAATTTTGCAAGAGTCTAGCGTTGGAGTAACTCCATTCATAAAAAATATTAACGGTGCATATACATTACAAGTAGGCTCATTCTCGTCGGAAGAAAAGGCTCAATCATTAGCTAATGAATTACTTCGCCATAATTTTCCGGCAAGAATTATAAGAAACTAGACTAGGGGGCAAAAATGTCTGATATTATAACAATCGGTAGTGCAACTATTGATGTATTTGTAAGATGTGATGATGCAAATATTGTATCAGTTCATTCAATCGACAAAAAAGCTGATTTTATGAGTTATAAATATGGTTCAAAACTTGAAATCTCAGACTTTGACACAAATGTCGGCGGTGGCGGTGTAAATACTGCCGTAAATTTTGCAAATCTTGGATTTGATACCTCTGCCATTTTTAAAATCGGCGAAGATATCTATTCTAAAGGAGTTTTAAACTTTTTTAAAGACAAAAATATTGACTTATCAAATATTGTACAAACTCCAAAAACAACAACAGGTTTTTCAATAATTCTTGTAAGTTTTGAAGGCGACAGAACTGTTTTAGCACACAGAGGCGGAAATGGTGAAATCAAAAAAGAAGACATTAATTTTGATGCAATAAAAAATGCAAAATTTTTATATCTTGCACCACTAAACGGAAAATCTACAAAAATTCTTGAACCACTAGTAGATTTTGCATACAAAAACAACATAAATATTTGCGTAAACGCAGGAACTTCAAGCATTAAAAAAGGGTTTGAATACATGAAAGGTATTCTTGAAAATGCTCATATCGTTGTTATGAACAAAGAAGAAGCCCAAATGTGTACAAAAATTGAAATACGCCCTGACACATCAGAAGAAAAATTCTCGGAAGAAAAAATTCACCCTGATTTAGTCAAAATTTTGAAAAAATTAAAAGTTAAAGACTACCAATTAATCGTAGTAACTGACGGCGGAAACGGTGCTTACGCATACACGGGCAAAAACATTTATTACTGCCCTGTATATCCGTCAAAAATCGTTTCAACTTTAGGTGCAGGCGATGCATTTGCATCAACACTTTGTGCGACTCTAAGCAAAGACAAAACCGATGTCGGCAAAGCTCTACTTTACGCATCAGTTAATTCAGGCTCTGTTGTTTCAAAATTTAGTGCAACAGAAGGTCTTTTAACTTTTGACGAAATAGAAGAAAGACTTAGAGAATTACCCGACTATAAATATGAGGTAATTCCAGTTTAATTTTAATTATTTACAATAATAAGCATAAAAAGGTAGGTCGATGAAATCATCGACCTACCTTTTATAAACTCTTTTCAATCTCTAGAATTCTAAATTAATTTGAGAGAATTGAACAATTTTATTTTTACCACGTTTTTTTGCATTATACAAAGCGTGTTCAGCATATCTGATAATTGTATTTGCATCTTCTTCAACGTTTTTCAAGCAAGGATATGTTGAAATACCGCCAGAAACTGTGATTGGGTGTCTTTCTTCTTCACCTGCAGGAATAAATTCCATTTTTTCAATATCACGTCTAAAACGTTCGCCGAATAAAAATGCATTATCTTCTGATGTGTTTGGAAGAATTAAGATAAATTCTTCATCACCATAACGAGTTAAAACATCTTCTTTTCTAACCATTTGTTTCAATTTATCAGACAAGTTTCTCAACAAAACATCGCCCCATTCATAGCCATACATATCATTTACAACTTTGAAGAAATCTATATCGAATAATAAGCATGACAATGGAGTTTTATAACGTCTTGCACGAGAAATTTCTGCATCTAAACGTTCTTGTAAATATTTTCTGTTATGAAGTCCTGTTAATTCATCTGTTGTAGAAACTTCATCAATTTTGTCATGGAGTTCTTTTATTTTTAACAATGAGTTAATTCTAACAACTAAATTATCTTTGTTGATTGGTTTTGAAATGTAATCATAGCTTAAAGCTCTGATTGTAACATCATTTATTGGTTCACTAACAAACAATACAGGAACTTTAAATTTTGTAGTCATCAAAACATCTGTAAGATTTGGAACGTCTTCAACGATTAACAAATATGGATTTAATAATTCATATTCTTTTAAATCATCTGATAATTCAACACGAATTTGCAATTCTTCGATATTATCCAAATGTTCAAGGGTATCCTTGATTTCCGACGTTTTTTTAGTTGTATAGATAATAATATTTCTCATGATTTCTCCTAATGTCTGAAATAATTATATCAAAGTGATTTTAAAAAAGCAATACGCTATTTAGAAAGAACAAATATTGCATCTTCCGCAAACCAAGAACTTATTTTTTTCAAAAATAATCCTCTTTTTTTCTTTTCGTTTGTAAAATACATTGATTTTAAAATTTTTATATCATTTTGTTTTGCGTATTCAAAAAAATCATTTATCGTTAACAGGTGGATATTTGGTGTGTCATACCATTTAAAAGGTAACCGTTTTGACATCGGCATTTTGCCTTTTAACAACAAATAAAAGCGGACTTTCCAATATCCGAAATTTGGAAAACTTACCACAACTTTTTTACCGACTCTTAACATTTCTTTTATTACAAAATGAGGTTTTTCTGTTGATTGCAACGTACTGTTTAAGATTACATAATCGTATTCATCATCACTGAATTGCATAAGTCCGTCATCAATATCCCCTTGAATTGTGCTTACGCCTTGTTGAATACTTTTTATTACGCAATTTTGGTCGATTTCAATACCTTTACCGGAAACATTCTTTTTGTCTTGTAACATTTTCAACAAAGAGCCGTCGCCACAGCCCAAATCCAAAACTTTTGAATTTTCTTCAACAATTTCGACAATGCTTGAATAATTTACATGTAAAGTTGAATTATTGTTTGGCATTTACAGAAATCCCCAACCTATTGTAAACTTGTGAATTGATTTCAGCACCAATCAAAATAAGAATTGACGAGTAATACAACCATACCATTAACACCGCAAAAGCCCCGATTGTTCCATAAACAAAGTTATAAGTATGCAAACTGTTCACATAAATTGAAAAGCCCCAAGAACCCAACAACCAAGAGATTGTAAAGAAAAACGTTCCTGGAATTGTACTTCTTAACTTTAATAATTCAGGACCTTTCAAATCAGGTAACAAATAATATTGCAAAAATGCCATTATATATAACGCACCAAAAGCAATCGGCCAACGCAAGAACATCCACATAGATGCAATTTCTTGACCTAAATTCAAATAAGTTACACAAAATTCAAAAATAACTTTACCAAAAATAATTAAATTTATTGAAACAAATAGCACTGCAGTATTGACGCAAACCATCAAAAATGCTACCGAACGAGTATATAAAAATGAACGAGTTTCACCGATTTTGTAAGCTCGATTTAACCCTTTTTCAATAATTGCAATCATATTTGTTGTCAAGAATAAGGTTATAACAAAACCTAAAATAGCCCAAAATCCGCCCATGTTATAAAAAATCACTTCACGCATAACCGTTTCAATCAAAGACATTGAATCCCCCGGCATAATTGAAGACATAAACACAAAAACAGGACGTATAAATTCGTGTTTACCAATCCAACCAAAAACACCAGTTAAAAATAACATTAATGGAAAAATTCCCAAGCAACACATATAACTCATTTCAGATGCCATTCCAAAAAAGTCATTATTAACAACAGATTTTATTAATCTTTTTAAATAAATTATTGCTTTTTTCATTATAAACCTTGTTTTTTTATTTCAGTAAAAAGTTTTTTAACCGCTTCTTTTGCACCACATTTTAGCACACAACCTGCTGCAAATTTATGTCCACCACCATTAAACGCCGAACAAACTTCTGCAACATCTAGCGTTTTGCTACGCATTGAAACTTTGAACATTTTTGAATCGATTTCTTTCAAAATAAACACAACTTCTGTTGTTTCAATAGTACGTAATCTTTCAACTAACCCCTCGGTAAAATCATCGCCATTACCGAATTTTTCAATATCTTTTTTATAAACAGTAATATAAGCAACTTTACCGTCTTCCGAAAATTCAGCCTTATTTATGCAATATGCTTGAAACATTACAAAATCTTTGGATTTTTTTTCATAACAATTTTTATAAATCCACAATGGTTTTGCACCTAATTCCACTAAATTTGATGCAATACTCAAGGTTATAGCTTTTGTATTATCAAATCTAAATCCGCCTGTATCAGTTAAAATTGCCGTATACAAAGCTTCTGCAATATTGCTATCAAATTTCCATTCGTTTTCTTTTGCAAGTTTAAACAAAACTTCGCCTGTTGAACTTGCGTCCCCATCAACAAATCTTATATCTGCACCATAATTGTTTGTTTTATGATGATCGATTGAAACTTTTACTTTTGCTTTTTCATAAAAAACTTTTGCATCAAAAATTCTATCTAACGCAGCAACATCAACAAGAAGCACAACATCGTAAACCATTGAATTATCATATTGAGAAAGATGTTTTACATCATTAATACCGCACAAAAATTCATACATTTTCGGAATTTTTGAAATAGACATCATATCAGCTTTTTTCTTGAAAGTGTTATAAATTAAATCTCTCAACGCAAGCATTGAACCCAACGTATCTCCGTCAGGATTAACATGAGAAATTATTAATATATTCTTTGCAGATTTTATGGTATCATTTAATTTTAATTGTTCCATTTCTTGATTATAACACAAAGCAAAAATTGACAAAAAAATGACTAAAAAAGTACTATATACCGATTTTGAAGGCATTGATAATATCTTATCAAAAATTCTTGATAACAAAGAATTCAAAAAAGCTGTGACAAAAAGTAATTTATTCAAATTTTGGAAAAAAGTCGTAGGCGAAAAATTTGCAGACAAATCAAAACCGTATTCAATGACAACAAATTCAGTTATGATAATCGCTTGCAAAACTTCTACCGTGGCTCAAGAACTTTTGCTTAGGAAAACAAAAATCCTAAAAGACTTAGAACCATACTTAAAATCTCTTAAACTCAATGTAAAAGACCTGCGTTTTGACGTAAAACGATGGGTAGAAGAAAAAGATGAGGAAGAATAACTTAAAAATAAATTTAATTACCGAAATAATTTTTTAAATTAATTGTAAGATTTTCATTTCGACACATTTTTTTAAGTTTTGAAATTGCTCTATTTTCAATTTGTCTTATTCTTTCACGAGAAACACCGTAATGAGAGCCAATTTCATCAAGAGTTTTCTTTTCTCCATTATTATCTAAGCCATAACGCAAAATCAAAACATCTCTTTCTTTTGGCATTAACTGTTTAAGCATTTTCTGAATATCTTCAAGCATACTTTCTTGCGAAACTCTTGAATCAGGTGTAATTGTTGTTTCATCAACAATATAATCCGCAATTTTTGTAGATTCTTCTTTTTGATTACCATTACCTGCAGGAGTTTCAATACTTATCGTTGATTGAGCCGATTTAACAATTTGCGTTAATTTTGAAACAGAAAGTCCCAATCTATACGCAATTTCTTGTTTTGTCGGAGTTCTACCTAATTCTGTTGTTAAATCTACCGTCGTTTTTTTAATTTTATTCAAAGATTCAATCATATGGATTGGAAGTCTTATTGCTCTTGCTTTATCAGCAATTGCACGGGTAATAGATTGTTGAATCCACCAAGTTGCATAAGTTGAAAATTTGTACCCTTTTTCGTAATCAAATCTTTCTGCCGCTTTCATCAAGCCAATATTGCCCTCTTGAATTAAATCCAAAAACGACAAACCACGACCAATATATTTTTTTGCAATACTTACAACCAAACGCAAGTTTGCATTTACTAAAATATCTTTTGAAAATTCACAGTGGTCATTTTTTATTTTTTTTGCGATATCAAGTTCTTCTTCAGATGATAATAGAGGAATTTTACCGATTTGTTGGAGATAAATTCTTACTGAATCATCAGTATTAACCGAATTTAAACTCTCTTGAATTTTTGGGTCTTCAACTTTTTCTAAGATATCTTCTTCATCATCTTGAAGACTATGAAAATCCACACCTTCTTCGGAAATTTCGTCCTCCAATAATTCAAATTTTTCTAACTTTTTACGCATTATTTTATCCTTTTAATACAATTCTTTAATTAGAATTATTTGCAATATTTTTTTGTTTAACCGATTCAAAAATAATTATACTCAAGGCATTTGAAACATTCAAAGAATTAAAATCTCTCAACATTGGAATTTTAACTTGGAAATCAGACAATTTGATTATCGATTTTGAAACACCTGCATGCTCCGCACCCATAACAAGTACAAAATTCATATCGGTATAATTTACATCATAATAATTATCTTTCGCATCTGCTTCCGCCGCAATTACCCACCAGTCTTTTTCTTGCATTTGTTGTAATGCACTTACCGGACTATTGACTTTTATAATCGGAATATGATTTACTGCACCTGCTGAAATTTTTTCAACAACAGAATTAACTTGAACACTACGTCTTGACGGAATTATAATTGCTTCAACTCCTGCACAAACACAAGTTCTGATTATTGCACCTAAATTATGAGGGTCTTCAACACCGTCGAGCATTACAACAGAAGAATTTTTATGTTCTTTTGATAAAAACTCATCTAATTCCATATATTTTACAGGCGAAATCAAAGCAACTATGCCTTGGTGATTAACTTCCGAATATTGAGAAAATTTTTCTTTCGCAACAAATTGAAATATTACACCTCTTTTTTGGCATAATTCTTTAATCCTTGCAATTTTGTTATCAGTATGAATGTTATTTGCAATAAGAACTTTATTTATTTCTCTTTTACCTGATTCAATTGCCTCTAAAACGGAATTTTTACCGTAAATAATATCTTCCATTATTTGCAAACCTCTAACATACGGTCAATACAACCTAATGCTTTTTTAGAAATTTCTTCATCAACAAAAATTTCGTTTGTTTCATTTTTCAAAACTTCGTAAATATCTTCCAAAGTATTACATTTCATATTCGGACAAACAACATTGTCTTTAATTAAAATAAATTCTTTTTCAGGATAATCTCGTGTTAATCTTTCAACAACACCTTTTTCAGTTGCAATTACAAAAGTTTTTTCATCACTTTCTTTTGCAAAATTCATAATTTGTTTTGTACTACCAACATAATCAGCTAATTTACAAACCTCTTTATGACATTCAGGGTGTGCTAAAATCTTTGCATTTGGATATTGTTTTCTGGCATTTGCCATATCCTCTGCCGTAATTCGCATGTGAGTAGGACAAAAACCATTGTATGTTGTAACTTTTACTTTGCCGTTAAGTTGTTCTTCTACCCATTTTCCTAAATATGTATCAGGACAGAATAAAATTTCTGGTGCGTTCAAACTTTCAACAATTTTTAAAGCATTTGAACTTGTACAACAAATATCGCATTCAGATTTAACTTCCGCAGTTGAATTTATGTAACAAACAACAGGAACATCTTTGTTTTTTGATTTAAACTCTCTTAACTGTTCCAAATTTATCATATCTGCCATCAGACAACCCGAGTGCATATTCGGTAAAAACACTCTTTTTTGAGGTGAAATTATTTTTGCCGTTTGAGCCATAAAATAAACTCCCGCAAAAATAATGATGTCAGCGTCAGTTTTTGCCGCCATTTGACTCAAATACAAAGAATCACCGACAAAATCTGCAACTTCATCTATTTCAACATTTTGATAACAGTGAGCAAGTATTACGGCATTTTTCTCTTTTTTTAATTTAATTATTTCATCTTTTAACATTAATTCATGCCTCGTTTCGTAATTATTTGACGTAGATTTATGTTTAACTTATAATGTTCCTAAGATATTATATAATAAAAATAATAAAAATCCGAATTAAAAATATATGTTAAATCAATTATTATCACAGCTGGGTGCAAACACAAAAAATACTGTCGGCGTAGCGATGTCGCCATCAGTTGGTTTGGAAATGATTGAAGTTAATCCAAAAACAAAAATCATTGAAAAATATGCATGCAAACAATTGGATTACGATTACTCAAAAAGAGAAATCGCAGACTATGACAGATTTAGAGAAGTTTTAATTCAATTATTTGATGAACTTAGAATTAACAGAAAAAGTAACATCATTTTAACACTTCCGTCTGTTCATTACGGACTAATTTCGTTACCTGTAAACTTAGGTGATGAAGGCGTTACAAGTGCTATTATCTCAGAAGTTGAGCAATCATCATATATTTTTAAACGTCAAGACCCTGTTGTTAGCTGGACAGATGCTTATCCATCAGGGGATAAAGACAACAGAGAAATTTTATACGGTGCAATTCAACAAAGTGCATTAGACGAAATTAATGCGGCATGCGTCGAAATTGGTTGTACATTACTTGCAATTGAAACCGCACCAAACTCTTTATTAAAAACATTAAGTTACAACAACTTAGCAGATGAGCAAATGGCTCCAAATACTACTTGGAACTTGATGGTTATCAACCCTAACAGTTATTCAATGATTACTTTAAATGGAAAAAGTGTTGTTGAATATAGGGAAGAACCTTTAGCTCTTCGCTCTTTTGTTGGTGATGAAATTTACGAAGCAATTATTTCTTCTGCTCAACTAACATTACAAACTGTTCCGTCAAACTATTTATACATAGTTTCAGAAACAGACCTTGTTTCAGCAGAAGTTTTATCTATGAAAATTCCATTTGATGGAAACATTAAATTCCTTGAAAGCAACAAATATGTTCAAGGTCCTTTAATGGAAGCATCTTATAATATCTTACCTAACGCTATCTTGAAAACAACTCCGGAAGCAGTAGGTTCTGGTATTTATCAACTTGTAGATTTTCCATTCAGATTTAATTTGCTTGGTCAAGGCATAGATGTTGACAAAATGACCGCTAACGAAGCTCCAAAAATTCATTTTGGTAATACCGAAATCGAGTTAACTTCTGAATTTTTGAAAAAAGCTTCATTAATTATCGGAGCAATTATTCTTGTACCTGCATTACTAATTTTATATTTGTTGAACTTTTTAAGTACAGGACAACAATCCAAATTAGATGAAATCAACGGTCAAATTGAAGCAAATAAAACAGAATTACAAAACTACGAAGATATTGACAAAAAGAATGAATTCGACGTAAAACTTGAAATTAACACCGTACAAGCATCAAATCGTACAAAATTGATTTATTATTCTGCAATAGGTGCAAATTTACCGGATAAAACATGGTTAATTTACTTAAAAATAAAAGACAACGACAAAATTGATATTATCGGACGTGCAAAAACTGCCGAAGCAGTTTATGATTTCTACAAAGGATTAAAAATGTCCGTTATCAATTCAGACTTACGTTTGAATAAGTTGGAAATGTCTGCGGATTCTGTTGGAAATCTTGTAATTGAAGATTTAAACAGCATAAAACCTACTTTCTATGAATTTGAAATTACAAATATGTCAGAAACAGAAATTCAAAAAGTTGAAGACGATTTGAATTCTTTAGGTGCAGGTGAAAACGATAGACAAAACCAAGAAAACCAACCAAAACGTCGTCGTGGTTTCTTATTTGAAGATTTCTTGCAAATACCTCAGGTCGAAGGTAACAATGCAAATAATTCCGGTCAAGAACAAAGACAAGAACAAAACCGTCCGCCAAGAAATTTGCCGGCAAACCTTGAGTCTATTGAACAATTCTAATAAGGATTTAATCTATGAAAGAACTAGAAAAATATAAAGAACTCATAATGTACTTGGCATTGATTATCGTAGTTGCGGTATTTTTGTTTAAACAAATTCAACCAAAATTTTTATCAACAATTGACTTATTCAAACAGGTAAAATCTCAAGCCGATGTTTCTGATTCTATCAGCAGACAATTAACAATTGCAAAAGAAAAAGCTGAAAGAAAAAAGAAACTTAGAATGCTTGACGAAATGACAAAGAAAATTTACGTACCTAATGGTGCGGCAACCGACTCTGAATCAACATTTGCGTTACTTTTAGATGACATTATTGAAATTTCAAGAAAAAATCACATAAAAACTCACTCTATTAAACAAATCGTTGACCCGGAAGAAGATGTTTTCATCAAAGGTGATAAAGCTCATTATTCTGCTTGTAAATTAGAAATGAAAATTATTTCTGACTACACAGATTTTAAAGGTTTTATCAGTGATTTATATAAATATCCATACTTAGTTAACTTAAACGATATTGAAATTTATCCATACGAAAAGAATAAACGCATTTTGCTTATAAATTTATCTTTAACATTATATGCGTCTAAATCTTCTGAAGAAACAGCAATGGAAGAAAATAAAGAAAACCAAGAAAACCGAGAAAATCAAGAGAATGGTGAAAACGGAGAAGCTCCACCACCAACACCTTAATAAAATAACTTTATAAACATATACAAATACTTTGAAAATTAATTTTCAAAGTATTTGTAGTTTATGGAAAACATTTTTTCTTTATTTTTCGCACAAGTTGTACAAAATTGTGTTTCTAAGCACATCTTTTTACCATAATCAGAAAAATCAGCCCCCATTCTTCCTCTATGGTCATTTGCTAAAAACGGACAAACATAAACGCCTTTTTCTGTTAAAATTCTACCTGTTTGACAGTCTAAATTTTCAAAAGTTTCTACAAAATTTTCTTCTTTTGAATACTTGTCAAAATACTCATTAATTTGAAAATTACAATCTTCAACCAAAACACCCACATTATCAAAAACTTTTTTGAAATTTGTTAAAAGAGTTTTCTTATCCTCTTTATAAAAATTTGTTACGTTAAAAATCGGATTAAACTCATATTTAGAAAGAATTTTTGCAGAATGAACAACTTGCCTGTAAGCTCCTCTTCCACGCAAGTCATCACTTTTTATCTCATCATAATGATCAATCGGTAACATAAAAATAATTTCATTTTCAGATTCATCTTCAACTTTTTTCAAAAATCTCACCTTTTTTTCATTCAAAAAAGAACCGTTTGTACAAATACAAACATTCGTTATTTTTAAACAAAGGCGAAGAATAGCGTTAAAATCAGGGTGCAACATTGGTTCTGCACCTGTCAAATACACGCAATAAAGATTTTCACCAATAGTATCTTCTAAAGCCTGTTTAATTTTATCAATACTAATAAAATCTTTCGGGGCTCTTGATAACGGAAAATCAATATAACAATGCTTACAATGTTGATTGCAATTTTTTGCAGTCAATTCGATAAATAAATTGTTTAACTCTTTAAGTTCACTTTTTGGAACTGTATATAATTTTTCTACTGTCATAATCTCACCTACTTTTTACAGTTATTTTAGACTTTCAATAGGCAAATAAAATTAGACAGATGTCTATAAATAAGAATTATAT
>CAZKJV010000035.1:0-13128 GCA_964553175.1 uncultured Muribaculaceae bacterium
TCTTTGATGTCCTAAAAGTTTATTAAATGAAATGGTAAGTTACTAATAAAAATTTTATATTACATATATTTATATATAATTCAATAATGAAACATTCATTGTTTGAGCCATCATAGAATAAGATGCTTGCATTGCTTGATATGATGAGTACCAATTTGAAATTGCACTTGGAATGTCTGTATCTTGCAAGTTAGAACGTAATTCTACAAGATTTGATGAATCGTTTTCATATGAAGCAAGCATGTCATCAAAGTTTGCACCTACTGCTCCAACTTTTGTTTTTCCAGCGGTTACGGTGTTTATGCCATTATCAATTCCGCCCATTGCAGATTTTACGGCATCGTTATCAACATTATCTGCATCTTGAATTGCAGATTTTAATTGGTATAGTGCTCCGAAAACACCTGAACTGTTTGTGTTATCAAAAATAATGTTTCCGTCTGCATCTTTTGTATATGCAGCACTACCGAATAATTCACTACCGATAAGATTTATTTCTTCTGTTTTGTCCTCGCCAATGATTGCGTATCTTTTTTCGCTATTTCCGGCATAAATCATTCCGTCACCACTTTCTGCGTAAGGAATGGTTGTTGTTCTTGTTCCTGAGAAAATATATTGGTCATTATATTGAGTATTTGCAAGTCTTGTAACGTTATCTATGATTGCATCAAGTTCTTCTTGATATGCAATTAATTGGTCAGAACCCATTGTTCCGTTAGAAATTTGCATTGCTAAGTCATAAGCTTTGCTTAATTGGTCGTTAATGCTTTTTAGAGTTCCGTCAATTTCAGATAATTCTATGTCTGCTTTTTCTATGTTGCTTTTGTATTCTTCAATATTGCCAAGTACTTTGTTTGCTTTAATAATTCCTCTCGCAGCAACAGGATCGTCCATTGTAGAAGAAACTTTTACACCTGAACTGATTTGTTGCGTAAGTTGATTAAACTTTGCTTGAGTATTGTTTAATTGGTTTGAAAAAGATTTATTTACTTGATATGTTGAAACTCTTGATATTGACATAGTTTATACCCTCATTTTGCTTACAAAATCCGTTTTGTTTGCTTTTTTGAAATTTATGTACCCAATGCTACCAGTGTATCATAAACTTCTACGCATGCCGAGAAAACTCTTGCCGATGCGTTGTAGGCTTGTTGATAAATAATCATATTTGTTAACTCTTCATCAAGGTTAACGCCTGTTTCTGAAAGGATTTGATTGTTTATACCGTCAACTATTGAGCCTTGAACATCTGCATCATTTGCTTTTTGTCCTGCATCAAGTGCGGTTTTTGTAGCTAGTGAAATTAAGTAGTCTGTTATTGTTAGATTTCCTAATTCACCAAGTTTTTTTGATTGTACGTTGAAAAATTCAAGTGCGTTATCACCGTTACCAACTGATTTTTCCCAACCGACTTCAGCAGTATCTACTCTTGCTGCTGCAATTAAGTCTGGATTGTTGTACAAATCTTGATTGATTGTAATATTGCTTGCTGTTATTGGTCCACCGTCTTTTGATGAGAACATTTCAACAGAAGATTCTACCAGTTGGTCATTAGTTCTGTCGTAAGAGCAAGCTTTTATGTTGCCGTTTTGGTACATTTGAATTTCATTCATTGCGTTTGCAAATGCAGATGCCAATGTGTTAACTGCGTTTTTGATTTTGTCAATTGTTGAAACACCGCTTAATGTACCGCCTAATGAACCACCTGTAATAGTGTCGGTTATGTCTTGAGCTGCACCTTTGTCGTTAACAGCAAGAATAGAACCGTTTGCAGTAATTTCAAGCGTGTTTTGGATTTCGCAATGTGTAATAAGTTCGGTATTTCCGATTTTTACGTTTGCTGTGCCTGATGGATTTAACGTAGTTGTTACGTTAGCAAGGCTTGAAATCTTTGAAAGAAGTTGGTCACGTTGAGTTTGAAGCCCTGCATCTTCCGGTCTGTTTGAAATTTGTTTGTTTACGGCTAACAATTGTTCAACGTAAGAATTTAATTTTTCTACGTCAGTACCGATTTGAGATGCTTCTGCGGAATCAACAGAAACGCCGTTTCCAATTTTTGATTCTTTTAAGCTGTCAATGTTTACGGACATTGAATTGAATTTGTTCGCAACAGCTTTTGCTTTTTCGGCATAGTTTATTCTTAAACTGTAATCTGTTGGGGTTTGGTTTAAAGCATTAGCAGCATTGAAAAATTCTGTTAAAGAATCTCCTAATCCTGTGCCTTTTAGTTCGTCCATTAAGTCTGCAAGTTGGCTTGCAGTTTCTGCGTCCGCAACTAACCCCTCATAGATTGAGTTTTGTGTTCTATAATAATTATTTAAGTAATCGTTTGCAGCAGTTGAAATTCCTGCAACTTTTACACCTGAAAGAGATGCGATTTGACCTCTTACAGATGCATCTTTGGTCGGTGTTCTAACTTCAGCAAAATTAACACGTTGTCTAACGTAGCCTTCCGTGTTCAAGTTCGCAATATTATGAGAAACAACATTTAATGCTGCTTGGTTTGCGTTTAATCCTGATAATGAAATATTTAATGCTTTGTTTATGGTCATCTTAAACTCCTTTTAAGCTTCTTCCACAATAGACCCAATACTTAAATCCGTGGTGTCTATGTTCTTTCCGTGCTGGTCGTAATTATCCTTTTGCGGCACTGCTGCACTTATTATGATGTCTAAAAGCTTGTCCGACATGGTCAAACTATGTTTTATTAGTTCCACATTTGTCTTTTCTATTAACACCAATTCATCTGCAACTTCACGTATCTTTACTTTTTGCTTTTCGTAAATCTCTGTAAATTCAGGTTCTTCTTGTTGTGCAAGTTCAATTAGTTCAGTGATTTTTACAGGTGCAATATCATTCTCTTTACAATAATCTTCTCGTTTTTTGTTCATTGTTGTAAGGTATTTTGCTTGGGCAACAATTTTTTCATCAACAAATGAAAGCATAGTCGTATCACGTTTTAAAAGAGCTTGTTTTTTTTCTTTATATAAGTTTAAAAGTTCTTCGTATGCTGTTATGGCATCTTCTATCATGCTTGATATATTTCTGAAAAATTGTTTATCCATTTTTACCTCGTGTTAATTTGTTTCAATTATTATACGATATATTCTGCAATTACACTTCTACCGTATGTTAGACCGTATTTGATATCTTCGTTTGTTAAGTTATCTTCGCCTGCAATTTTTGCGTATTTTCTGATATCTGCAACATCTTGGTCTTTTAGTAATGAATTATTATCTTTTAGGTCAACACCGCTTGGAGTGTTGTCTTCCACTCTTAAGTTTTCTTGTTTTAACGCTTCTTGCGAATTTCTGAACGCATTTAGTGCGTTGAATGTTTGTACTTGGTTTGATGCTCCTGTTGAAATTCCTGTTAACATATTTTATATCCCTTTTTTATTATTCTTGTACGTATCTTTCCATTTGTTTATAAATTTGGCTTGCAATTCCGATTGATGTGTGAGGACTCTTAGACATTTGTCTGCTTACTTCTTGGAATACGTGATTTTTAAATGTGTCTACGTATTTTGATTCTTCGCCTAAAATTCCGCCTTCTCTATCAATGGTTTTGTCCATTAATGTCATCATCTTTGTCATAAATAATGTTTCAAATTCTTCTCCAACCTTTTTTAATTGCGTTTTTTGTCCGCCTGAAGATTTGATTGTGTTGAAGATTTGAGTATCATTGTTTACGATACCTTTGTTATTTAATACGTTTGCTGATATAGAATTTATTGAATTTTCCATTTCCCCACCCTTGATTTTCTATATAATTTGCAAATCTGCTTGTAAGCTTCCTGCTTTTTTCAATGCTTGTAAAATACTTATGATGTCTATCGGTGCTACTCCGATTGAGTTTAAAGCGTTTACTAAGTCGTTAAGGTTGTTGTTTCCGTTCATTTTTACGACACTACCTTCACTTTTATCAACTCCGATTGTTGAGTTTGAAAAACCTACTGTTGCACCTTGTGCAAATGAATTAGGTTGTGAAACGTCGTTTGTTGTTGAAACTGTTACTGTAACGTTTCCGTGAGCCACCGCAGCTGGTAAAAGTTTTACTTGTGAGCCGATTACGACAGTTCCGGTTCTTTCGTTTACAATAACTTTCGCTCTTTCTGCTGTTGGGCTTACTTCTAAGTTTTCAAGAATTGATAAAAATGTAATTCTGTCATTTTGGAATGCACTTGGAATTGTGATTTTTACTGAACTTCCGTCGATTGCTTTTGCAGGTGCAACAGAGCTAATTCTTTGTGCAATTCTTGAAATCATTGTGTAATCTGAATGGTCTAAAGATAATGTGATTGAAGTATCGTCGCCGATTTCTGTATCAATATCTCTTTCCATAATTGCACCACCAGGGATTCTACCTGTTGTTGTGATTGCAGTTCTTCTCATTGTTCCGTTGCTTCTTGCGTTTACCCCGCCAACAGAAACAGGACCTTGGGCAACTGCAACTGCTTCGCCGTTTGGTGCTTTCAAGATTGTTTGAACTAAAACACCACCTTCTAAACTTTTTGCATCGGCTAATGTTGATACTGTAACATCAATTTCATCACCGTTTTTTGCAAATGGTGGAACGCTTGCTGTTACGATTACTGCAGCTGACGAACCTTTTTGAATGTAGTTTTCTTGTTCAATTACTGTTCCTAAGTTCATTAACAGCATTTTATTTGTTAATTGAGTTGAACGAGAGTTGTCACCTGTTCCAGGTAAACCTACAACTAAACCATAACCAACGATTTGATTATTTCTTACTCCCTTAACGTGTGTGATGTCGCCGATTTTTACGTTTGCAGCGTGTGCTTGCATTGGTAAAACCAATGTCATCATCAATATTAAAATTAGTGCTGTTAATTTGTTTTTCATTTCCCCATTTTCCTTAAATATTAGAATAAATATTTGATTAATCTGTTTATAATACCTTCGTTTTGACCTCTTGATAATGAACCTCTGCCAGATAATGCGAATTGTAAGTTTGCAACTTTTGTTGATGAAATTTCGCCTGACGCATTAATCCATCTTGGGTCAACTATTCCTGTTACTATTAAATCAACTCTTTCGTTGTTGTTTACCAATGTTTTTTTGCCTTGTACCATCAAATTTCCGTTTGATAACATTTGAACAACTTGTGCTGAAATTGTGTCACCGAATGACAAAACTCTTTGTGCGTTTGCTGAACTTTCAACTGTGTTTTGTCCGCCGTAGTTGTTTGGACTGTCAACGTCATAAAATGGTAACCAAGATTTTAATACTGTTGTGAAGTTATCAACTGTTTTTGAAGAACGATCTGAGTTGTAGCTCATTGTATCTGTACTGTTTAATTGTTCTTCTACAACGATTGAAACTAAATCGCCGATAGCCATTGCTCTTACACCTGCAAATAATGATTTTGGTGCAGACTGTTGAGTTGCACTAAGCGTGAATAATGATTCTGCTTGCACGGTATTAAATGTGTTTATTATTGTTATTGCGATTAATGTTATTAATAATTTTCTTACCATTTCTTTCCCCTTAAAATCTTATATATTTACTAAGACTTTGTTTTCTCCGATTACCCTTGCTTTATATTTTTTTTTGTAATTGTCGTTTTGAATTGTTATGTAATCTCCGACCATTCCTTCGTTTAAAGCTGTTCCGCTTACCATTATCAGTATTCCGTTACTTTTGAAATATGCTTGTACCTCTGAATTTCTTTCTACATCAGGTTTCATTTTTACAAACCTTTTGTCTATTATTTCACCTTCTCGGAACCATTTTTTTGCTATTATCTGTTTGTTTTTTAGCATTTCTGAAGTTAGTACATAATCAAGTTGTGCTGAAACTTCCATTCTTTTTGAAACTACGTTTGCGTCTGATAATAGTGATTCTCTTTCCATTTGAGTTTTTGCACAAAGAACATTTTTATAAGCTAAGGTTCTTACTTGTACAAGGAATTCTTTTTCAAGTCTTCCGTTTACGTAGATATAAACTTTTTTTATATCTCTTGGGACAAATTTGTCGAAATTTGATCTTACAACAAATTTGATTTTTCCGTCTGAAACAGTCATTGTTTTAAATGGCATGTTTGATATTATTACTTCCAAATCAGCATCAGTATATTTTTTATTTTGATTGATGATTTGTTTTCTTACTTCTTCTCTGATGAAACTATCGCTGTAAGTGGCAGCAAATACTGTGTTTGCTGTTAATATTAATGTTGTTAATATTATGCCGATTAGTTTTTTCACTTACGCTTTACCTTATGTTAAGTTGTTTGTCATTTGAAGAATATCACTTGAAGTTTTGATGATTTTTGAATTAGATTCAAAAGCTCTTTCTGCTTTGATTAATCCGATTAATTCATCTACGATTTGAACGTTTGAACCTTCTAGGAAGTTTTGTTCTAAAAGACCCATACCGTTTTGTCCCGGTGTACCTTGAACTGCGTTACCTGATGCAGATGTTTCTTGGTACAAGTTGTGTCCGATTGATAACAAACCTGACGGATTTTGAAATCTTACTAATTGGAATTGTCCGATTTGTTGGCTTTCTGTGTTGTTTCCTGTTAATACTGTTACGTTTCCGTCTTGAGAGATTGTAATTTCTCTTGTATCTGTTGGGAAAGTCATTGCCGGTTGAATTAGTAAGCCGTCGTTTGTACAAAGTTGACCTAATGCGTCAAGTTGGAAACAACCATCTCTTGTATATGCAAGAGTTCCGTCTTCTTTCATTACTTGGAAGAAACCTTCGCCCTCAATCATTACATCTAAGTTTCTGTCTGTGTTTACTGCGATACCAGATGTAAAAATTCTTGTTGTAGCAGCTGTTTTTACCCCTAAGCCGATTTCAATACCTACCGGTTGATATGTACCTTGGTTTAACATTGCTCCAGGGTTTCTTGCTGTTTGGCTTAACAAGTCTTGAAATTCTAAACGAACTTTTTTGAAACCTGTTGTATTTACGTTTGCAACGTTGTTAGCAATTACATCTAAGTAATTTTGTTGTGCTATCATACCTGTTGCTGCTGTTGTTAATGATCTTAACATTTTTGTTTATCCTTACCTCTTTATTTTAGTCTAGTAATTATGATTTTAATTTGCCTACGCCTATCGCTTGTGATAACATTTGTCCGCTTGTTTTAACGTGTTTTTGAAGTGATTCGTAATTTCTTGATACGTTGATTGTGTTAATCATTTCTTTTATTACGTTTGCGTTTGACATTTCTAACATCCCTTGTTGTATTGAAAATCTTTCTGCTGGGATTGGCGGATTTGTGTCGTTATCTCTTGTGATGAATTTTGAACCGCCGATGTTAAATAGTCCTGTTTCTTTGTTTTGGAAGTCATACATTGCTATTTGTTGTAGTGGAAATTTTCTTTCCTTGTCGTTAATTTCAATTCCGCCACGTTCGCTGATTGTAACTTTTTTAACATCATCAAATCCGATTTCTTGGAAATTAATTTGAATTGGTTGGTCTTCCGTATCTAAGATGAAATCTCCGTCTGTTGTTCTTAAGAAAGACGCACTGTCTAATACGAGTTGACCATCTCTTGTGTAACTTACATCGCCATTTGGTGATTGAACTTTGAAAAATCCGTCGCCTTCAATTGCAATATCAAGAGGATTGTCTGTTCTTTGGAGTGAACCTTGTTCAAAATCGTAGTGAATTTGGTCTGACATAGGTCCCATACTTAATGTTCCGATATTTCTTGTGTTACCGCAAAGAAGTGTTCCTGTGTTTTCAACTACTTTTGCATCATATAAGTTTTTAAAAGTTAATTCTGTTTTTTTGTAACCTGTTGTATTTACGTTTGCAAGGTTCATTGCTGTGTTGTCTAGTGATTCTGTTAATGCTAACAAACCTTTTGTTGCGGATTCAAAACTTCTTACAAGCATTAGTTACCTCCTTTGTAGTTGTCGTACGTTTTCATGATGTTTTTAACGTAGTTTTGTGTTTCTTTGTACGGAGGAATTCCGCTGTATTTTTTTACTGCATTAGGACCTGCATTGTAAGCTGCAAGTGCTAATTCTTTATTGTTGTCAAATCTGTCCATTAAACCTTTTAGGTATTTTGTTCCGCCAGCAATGTTTTGTTCTGCATCATAAGCGTTTGTAACACCTAAACTTTCTGCTGTTGCAGGCATTAGTTGCATCAAGCCCATAGCTCCGCATTTTGAAGTTGCGTTTACGTTAAAGCCTGATTCGTGTCTTACAACTGATTTAACGAAATCTTTGTCTAAGTTATTTTTTTCTGAGTATTCAGCAATTAATTTGTCGATTTCTTCTTTTGCAACAGGTTCGTTGCTTTTGGTATTTTCAATTTTTTTGTCTAGTATTTTTTGGAAATCGCTGTCTGTTTTTGGATTTTCAGGAGCAGGCAAAGCAGTTTGCCTTGAAAGAGTTGCAAACTGACGTTCAATTGCATTAATACGTTGTAATGTCATTTGTAGACTAACTGTCACTTACCTATTCTCCACCCGAAAGTGTATGTTTACACTTCCACTTACCATTTCACACATCTAATTTACAATATATAGAGTATATTTAACATCAATCTTTTGATGTATTTTGAGAAAATTCATCTAAATCTTTAGATTAATCTTTTAATTTTCAAAAATTTTGCGGTTTAAAATTTCGTGCTAAAATTATAAAAAAGGAGAAAATTATATGTTAAAAGGCCCGTTTTTAGATAGAAATTGGATGGGACAAAATCCCGATTATAACAGTTCTGATATTGTAATGTTAGGTTTGCCGTTTGATGGTACTGTTTCTTATCGTTCGGGTTCTCGATTTGCTCCTGAAATGGTTAGACTTGCAAGTTGGGGTTTGGAAGAATATTCACCTGAATTTGACAAAGATATTAATGATGTTAATTTTAACGATTGCGGAGATTTAGAATTCCCTCTTGGTAATACTCAAAAATCTCTTGATTTGATAGAAGAAAATGTTGCACAAATTTATTCTGATAATAAAAGAGTTTTCGGAATTGGCGGTGAACATTTGGTAACTTTGCCCGAAATAAAAGGGGTTTGCTCAAAATATAAAGATATTGCGGTTATTCATTTTGATGCTCATACCGATTTGAGAAAAGAATATTTAGGCGAAGAAATGTCGCATTCTGCTGTTATGTATCATATTGGTAAAATTATCGGGTTTGAAAATATTAAACAAATCGGAATTCGTTCAGGCATGAAAGAAGAATGGGAAATTATGAAAAAATATAATACACTTTGCCATTCTTATGAGGAATTAGATTGCTTAAAAGGTAAAAAAGTTTTTGTAACCGTTGATTTAGATGTCTTAGATACAAGTATTATGCCTGGTACAGGAACTCCTGAGGCTGGCGGATTAACATTTAAAGAGCTTATCGGTTGGTTTAAATATTTGAAAAATTTTGATATTGTAGGGGCTGACGTTGTAGAACTTGCACCTGACTACGATGCTTCGGGTGTATCAACTGCCGTTGCAACAAAGGTTATCAGAGAACTTTTGATGGTTATGTAGTTTTTTTAATATTCATTCTTTTTCTTTTTGCGTTTTTTCTGGATTGCTTTGTCACTTACGTTCTTCGTAATGAATGCAGAAAATTATTATCAAGAATTGAAAGATGATGCTGGCATTTTTTTTGTTCTTGCTGATGGAACCGCATTAGTTTTTCATGGAAATGCTGAAAATTTAAAAATTAGAGCTGATATTGATGGGCAAAATAAGGGGAGTACAACAGCAGGAGTAGATATTTTTGACTTTTGTTATTCTCTTTATTATGGTAGTTATGGATTGAGACCGTCCGCATGTGATTTTGACTCTGAGGGTTCTCCTGGGTATGATACTAAGTGGGTTATAAACTTTGGCAATATGGATTATTTGAAATGTGCAAGTAAACTAAATTGGACTAATCAAACCAGTTGCAAATAGGCTCAAGCTTATTAAACATTTGTTCAAAAATTTGCACGGCTTTATTTTTATATGCTAAAATTATTTTATGGTTTTAGAACGTTTAAAATATTTAAGGGATACTATCAACAAGGCAAATTATCTTTATTACGTTGAAGATAATCCGACATTGTCAGACTTTGAGTATGACGAATTATTCAGAGAGTTAAAAAAACTAGAGGAAGAAAATCCTTTATTTGTAACCCCAGACAGTCCTACTCAAAGGGTTGGTTCTGCAAAAAAACAATCTTCGTTTGCAGAGGTGAAACATAAATATCGTCTTTACAGTTTAGATAATTCAAACAATTATGATGATTTAGAAAAATGGTACGAAAGAGTTCAAAAAGAAGTTGGCGATGTTGATTTAGTATGTGAATTAAAAATTGATGGTTTAGCCATTGCATTAACGTACAATCAAGGATTTTTCACTCAAGGGGTAACTCGTGGGGATGGGATTTATGGTGAAAATATCACAGAAAATCTAAAATGCGTAAAAGCAATCCCTCTAAAGATTTCAAAACCTTATAACTTAGAGGTTAGAGGGGAAATTTATATGCCGAAAACTTCATTTGAAAAATTGAATGAAGAAAATATGATGAACGGCGAAAAGATTTTTGCAAACCCTAGAAATGCTGCAAGTGGTTCAATAAGACAACTTGACCCAACAGTTACTGCAAAAAGAGATTTATCTATTTTTGTTTATACTCCGATTTTGGAAAATGTTGAAAACGCTCCTAAATCACATTATGAAAGTTTAATGTTATTGAAAGATTTAGGGTTCAAAATCAATCCGAACATTAGAAAAGTTAAAAATATACAAGAGGCAATTGAATACTGCAAAGAGTGGGAATACAAGCGTTTTGACTTGGATTATGCAACAGACGGTGTTGTAATTAAAGTTGATAATTTTGCATATCAAAATGAATTAGGATTTACCGCAAGAGCTCCAAAATGGGCGACTGCGTTTAAATTTCCACCTGAAGAAGTTAATACAAAATTGTTAGATATTGAAACGGATAATGTTGGAAAAACGGGTGCAATAACTCCTGTTGCGGTTTTAGAGCCTGTTTTATTGGCAGGAAGTACTGTTTCTAGAGCAAGTTTACATAATTTTGACGAAATAAAAAGATTAGATGTCAGAATTGGGGATACGGTTTTGATTAAAAAAGCTGCGGAAATTATTCCAAAAGTTATCAAACATGTTGACAGTGAAGAACACGACAGTTTGCCTGTGTATGTTGCACCGACAAAATGTCCGTCTTGCGGTAGTGATTTGGTGGTTCCAGAGGGCGAAGTTAATTTATATTGCCCTAATTCTTTTGGCTGTTCAGGTCAAGCAAAATCAAGATTGGAATATTGGGTTTCAAAAGAAGCTATGGACATTGATTTTGTAGGTCCTAGTGTTATTGAACAACTTTACGAAAAAAATATGGTTAAAAATCCTGCTGATTTTTATAAATTGACGCAACAAGATTTTATGCAATTGGATTTGGTAAAAGAAAAATCTGCGTATAATATGTATAATTCAATCCAACAAAGTAAGGATAGACCTTTGTCAAAATTTATCACTGCTCTTTCTATTAGACATGTCGGAAAAGAAACGGCGGAATTATTGGCAAATCATTTTCAATCTTTGGAAAATCTACAAAATGCGACAGTTGAGGAAATCTCTCAAATAGACGGTATTGGGGATAAAATTGCAAAAAGTATAAAAGATTTCTTTACCCAACCGTATAATTTAGAATTAATAAAAAATCTCATCTATTTGGGTGTACAACCAAAACATAAAATGGTAGTACAATCAACTGTGTTGAATTCAAAAACGTTTGTTTTGACAGGCACTCTTTCAACAATGGGGAGAAGTGAAGCAAGCGACAAGATTAAACAACTTGGCGGTAAAACTTCGTCTTCGGTTACAAAGAAAACGGATTTTGTTGTAGCAGGAGAAAATGCCGGCTCAAAACTTACGAAAGCCCAAGAATTGGGTATAGCAATTCTTTCGGAAGATGAATTCTTGAAAATGATTAATATTGAAGAGTAAACCCTTTGGCTTGAGCCAAAGGTAAGGCTCAAAGAAGAGGGTAAAAATTTATGAACAAGAATTTTAGAATAATTGACGTGAACGGATTTCGCGGTTTGTTATTATTCTTATTCATTTTAGTTTGTTTAGCATGCGGATTTATTGCATTTCCAGGGTATTTAGCAATGTTATTATGGAACGGACTTGCACCAATGGTGTCATTGCCGACAATTAACATGTTCCAAGGAATTTTATTATGGGCAATTATTGCGTTTGCTCTTTATATGTTCGGTAATCAAAAAGTTGTTATCGTAATGCAATCAAGAAAGAAATTCTCAAAATAATTCCTTTGTATTCTTGATTTTTCGGCAAGTTTGGGTTAAACTCGTTGAAAAACAAGAAAGGAATTTATTATGAAAAAATTGTTAATCGGTTTAGCAGTATTTGTTGCGGTTATTTTCGGTGCAGGTTTTGTTTGTGCTGTTGATAACGGTACTGTTGATATTAGTCTTTCAGGTACAAAAGAAATTTCACCTGATGCGTTTCAATTAACATTTGCGGTTGAAACTCAAAATGTTGACGCTCAAAAAGCAGTTACAGAAAACAAAGAAATTTCTGGAAACCTTTATAATGCTTTAAAAGCAATGTTAAACACCGTTCGTGGTGATTATATTAAAACTTCAAATTATAGTGTAAGACCAAATTACGAATATAATTCAAGAGGTAAAAAGAATTTAAAAGATTATACAGTATCAAATTCAGTAACTGTATATGTAAAAGATATTACAGCTGTTTCAAAATTTGTTAATGTTTCTGCAACAAAAGGGGTTACAAGAGTTGATAACCTTGTTTTTAAATCAACAAGTTATGAAAATGAATGTAACGCTTTGTTGGGTGAATTAACATCAAAAGCAAAAAATAGAGCAAATGCAAGTTTGAAACCTTTAGGTTTGCAAGTTTTGACATTAAAAAGTTTGAATACAAGTTGTTCTGAATCAACAAGTTCTCCGGCTGTGAATTATGCTGTTAAATCAAGAACTTTGTCGGCATCTGCTGATGCAACTTCAGAGTCTGCACCTGTTGAATCAGGTAAAACAATCTTAAGAGCAAATATTAATTCAGTATTTTATGTAGGTCAAAGAAAATAATATAAAATTTATATTCAATTTTAGGAGGAAACTAAAATGGCAGTAAGAG
>CAZKJV010000036.1:0-12947 GCA_964553175.1 uncultured Muribaculaceae bacterium
GAATTTTCCTTTCAAAAATAGCCGATAATAATCCTCTTTTATATTTCTTTAGGTTTTCAACAAGCTGACGTTGTTTTTCGATTCGTTTATCTATTAAGGATAGAAAATCGGCAATTTTTTGTTGTTCAATCAAATCTGTAGTTAACATATGTTTGGTTTCAAAAAACTGTTCAGTAGGCACATTTAACAATCCATGATTTCTTGCACCTTCAGCAGCAATTAAATAGATTTCTTTGTACCATTTTAATGAATCAAAATAATGTCGAATATATTCAGGCTTAAAACCTTTAACATCAAAACAAATATAAAGTGTTGATAATGCTCCTTTATCGTATAGTTCTAACCTCTTTATTGATCCGAAATCAAAACCAGCAGAATAACTTTTGTTGTAAGCAAATTCTCCTTTTTTTAATAGATAATAGCCACTTAAATCTTTGCTAGAAACTAATTTGTTAAAAAAATGTTCTTGTGCTATTAATCCATCTTTAGAAGATATAGTAAGGGAAAGTTCTGTTTCATTCTTTGAATTCTTCCGAGTTATTCGTTCTGTAAAATCAGACAATTTAAATGTTGAATAAGGCTTTTTATATTCATTAAATCTTAATTGAGGATACCCCTCATTACTGTTACTTGAGGATACTTTTTCGTCAAAAAAAGATGAATTTTCCTGATTTAAATTTTCAGAATTTTCTCCATTTAAAATGTTATTTTCCATAGATTAAACCTCCTCTGCAAATGGGAAATCTAACCCTAATTCATCAAAATATGGTTTCAATTCTGCATTGATTTCTTTAATTTCTGATTGAAGTTGTTTGATATCTGAAGAAACAGCATTTAAATCAATTTCTTCTTCTTTTTCAAATGTATCAACATATCTTGGAATATTCAAATTGAATCCATTTTCTGCAATTTCTTCTATTGTTGCAACGTGTGAGTATTTTTCTACATCTACACGTTTTTCGTATGTTTCAACAATTTTATCAATATCACAGTCTCTCAAGATATTTTGGTTTTTACCTGCCTCAAACTCTTTAGATGCATCGATAAATAAAATATTATTACTATTAGCATTACGATTTTTCTTTAACACAAGAACACAAACCGGAATACCTGTGCCAAAGAATAAATTTGCAGGGAGTCCAATTACGGCATCCAAAATGTTTAATTTTTCAATAATGTATTTACGAATAGTTTCTTCAGCAGCACCTCTAAATAAAACACCATGAGGCAACAATACTGCTATTCTACCGTCATCATCCATGTGTGAAATCATATGCTGAACAAAAGCGAAATCAGCTTTACTTTTAGGAGCTAATTTTCCGTATTCGTTGAATCTTTCATCTTCTAAAAATTTTGCATCAGCTGACCAATTCGCAGAGTACGGAGGATTTGCAACTTGTACTCTAAATTTCATAGTGTCAAAGTGGTCTCTTTCCAAAGTATCATCATTGAATATTTCAAAATTTTTGTAGTCTATGCCACGCAAAATCATATTCATTCTAGCCAAGTTATATGTTGTTGAAGTAAGTTCTTGTCCCCAATAATTACGAACATTGGCATATTTTTTAAGTCTTAACAGCAATGAGCCTGAACCGCAGGTTGGGTCTGCAGCATCTTTAATATCGGTTAAGCCTAAACAAGCTAATCTGCACAATAATTCAGCAGGTCCTGAAGGAGTGTAAAACTCCCCTGCTTTTTTACCGGCTGTTGCTGCGAATTGTCCAATTAAATATTCGTAAGCATTGCCTAAAACATCAATTCTTGTATCTTCGACATCGAACTTGATTTCATCCAAAGAAGCAATTATTTTAGACATAACAGCTGAACGATCTTTAACAGTTTGTCCTAACTTTGTTGAATCTAATTGCATATCAGAGAATAAGCCATCAAAATCACTTTGTGAATCTCTGCCAATGGTTGATTCCATTAGAGAGTTAATTGCTTGTTGTAAGAATTCAATATCGAATGAATGATTCTCAACCATCGCAACCATTCTTTTAAATAAATATTTTGGTTCAATAATAAAACCTAAATCTGCTAAAGATTCTTCGATAACAGCTTCTTTATATTCAGGATCATTCCACGCTTGTTGGTAGGTTTTATTGTCATCCTTCAATAATTTTGCCATATATTTTTCTGTTCTATCAGAAAGGTAATAATAGAAAATCATTCCCAAGATATAGTTTTTAAACTCATAGGCTTCCATGTTGCCTCTTAAGACATTTGCCATAGACCAAAGTTTATTACATAGTTCTTTTTGATGTAATTGTATGTTGTTATCCATTTCTTACCTCCGATATTTATTGGAATTTTTCCACGTGAGTTCTTACAAATTCAACAATTCTTGTTACTAAAGATTTTTTCTTTAGTAGTGGCATTGGTTTTTCGATGCTATCTCTGATGTCACCTGCATTTAAATTACCTGAAAACTCGTATTCTGAAATTACATCAGTCAGCATTTTTGCATCCAAATCTTCCTTTTCAGCAAATGTGTTAATTTCTTTGATTTTTTCTTCGTTTTCAAAGTTATTGTATGCGGCATCAATTTCATCTGCACTATTTAAACCTCTAACAACTCTATCCAAAAATGATTGAAGCAATTCTACTTTTCTCATCATTAATGGGTTGTCAGTTCTTGCCAATTCATCTTCAATGTGTTTAATATCGTAGTCTTTTTGTACCGGATCATCAAAGTTGATGTTACGAATTAAATTCATAATATAAGCGACATTGATGCGATTACTTTCCATTAATTCAATACAAAAATCAACATCATTTAATACTGATACAACTTCTTTATCGTGTTGATGTTTACGATATAAAGTTAAATATTTGCTCTTGTAATCTTGATATTCTTGATCACTAATAATCAAAGCACCGTTATCAATATTAAATTCAACAAATGTTCTCAATGAGTTCAAATATTTAGTTAATTCTCTAAAGCATAAAACAAACTGAAGTTGGTCATCTTCGCTTTGAATAATATCCACTAAAGACGGATCTGCAGCAATTTGTTTTAATTTAGTTGCTACTTCATTAAATTTTTGAACGAAGTATTCATATGGTGGAGTTAAAACACCCTCGCTTTGACCTTTTGAAAATAATGCGATTGCTTCGTCAGTTTTTTCTTTTAAATTTCTGTAGCAGATAATTATACCAAAAGGTTTTGTTTCTTTTTCAACCCTGTTTGTTCTTGAGTATGCCTGTAACAAATCATGGTATTTTAAATCCTTATCTACATATAAAACAGATAAAGGTTTGCTATCAAAACCAGTTAAAAACATATTTACAACAATTAAAATATCTAATGCTTTTGCTTTTTTACCTTTAACCCTATCGGAAATATCTTTATGATATGCTGCAAAAGTATCAGTTGAGAAGTTTACGTTGTAAGTTTCGTTATAATCTTTGATAATACGTTCTAAAGCATCTCTACTATGTTCATCTTTGCCTTCAGCATCTTCATTTTGTCCAAATGAGAAAATTCCACCAATGGTTAAATTATGGTCGATATTTTTGAAGATATTATAATATTTTATAAGCATTGGAATTGATGAAACTGCAAATATTGCCGTATATTGTTTGTTTCTTGTTTTTGAAATGTGGTTTTGAACAATATGGTTTGCAATATTTGTCATTCTTTCATCAGCCATATAAAGTTCATTTATATCAATTGCATCAGCTCTTGTTTGGTCATCAAAATCAAAGTCTCCCTTGATTGTTTTGATATATTCAACGTGAAAACCTAGCACGTTATTATCGAAAATAGCATCTTTGATTAAATAGTTATGCAAGCATTCGCCAAACAATTTTGCAGTTGTTTGAGTGATTTTACCTTCAACTTTTCCGTTAACTTCAAATCTTGGAGTCCCTGTAAAGCCAAAGAATTGAGCTTTAGCAAAATGACGAACGATATCTTTGTGCATATCGCCAAATTGACTTCGATGACATTCATCAATAATAAATACAACTTTCTCGTCTTTATAAGCTTCCATAACCTTTGAATAACGAGGGTTTTTGATAGCATTAGCCATTTTTTGAATGGTTGTTACAATAAGTTGAGTATTTTTATCTTTGATTTGCTTTACAAGTAAATCAGTCCTATCGGTAGCATCAACAGAACCAGCCTCAAACTTGTTAAATTCTTCTATTGTTTGAGAGTCTAAATCTTTTCTATCAACCAGGAACACAACTTTTTTGATATTTGGGTTCATTGCTAACAATTGAGCTGTTTTAAAAGATGTAAGAGTTTTTCCGGCGCCGGTGGTATGCCAAATGTAAGCATTCTTATTAGTAAGCATAGCTTGTCTTATAAGAGCTTCAACCGCATAAACTTGATATGGTCTCATCACCATCATAATTTTATCTGTTTCATTCAAAACAGTATATTTTAAAAGCATTTTTACAATATGGTCACGAGCCAAGAATGTAATAGAAAACTCTTTTAAATTTGTTATTCTGATATTATTTTGGTCTGTCCAGAAGAAAGCCATACTATAAAGCAAATCTTTATCAGAGTTTGCAAAATATTTTGTGTCAACACCATTAGAAACAACAAACATTTGAATGTAATGGTACAAGCCATTATAAGAATGCTTTTTGTACCTCATAACTTGGTTGATAGCTTCTTTAATATCAACACCTCTGCGTTTTAGCTCGACCTGCACTAAAGGCAAACCATTAACTAATAGTGTTACATCATAACGATTTGTATATTTACCAACAACAGTTGTTTGATTTGTTATCTGAAAAATATTTTTAGTGTGGTCAGGATCTATCAATGAAAGATATATTTTTGTGCCGTTGTCGCATTCCAAGATAAATTTATCACGCAATATTTTTGCACTTTGAAAAACACTTTTCCCTTTTAAATAGTTAAATACGCGTTCCCATTCTTTTTCTGATAATGGTTCTTCTAATTTATCAGCATTGAATTTTGAAAATTGTATTTTAAAATTTTCCTCTAGTGTTTCATAATCCGGAACTTCAACAACTTCATAGTTCTGATTTTGCAGTTGTTCAATAAATAAATTTTCTAATACAGCTTCACTTTGATAAGACATCCGCTACCCTCACACTTTTGTTTTTATTTTAGCACAAACAAGCAGGTGGAATTTTGGCGAAAAATAAAGCCGTTTTTGATGTATTATATTCCTGTAATAATGGAAATAAATTATAGAAAGAGTAAGAATGGATTTAAACGAATTACGAATGCAAGAAGATAAAAAAATCATCGAACATTTAAAAGGTTTATATGAAATAATTTCTAAAAAATGCAAACGTTGTAAAAATATGCAAGGATGTTTGGGATGCGTGTTCAGTCCGGGAAATGGAATAAAAGGTTATATTAGAGAATCAGTTAAAATGATGTTGTTGCAAAGACCAGATTTAGATCAAGAAATCGAAAAATTATTTTACGAGCTATTGAATTAATAAATATTTATATAAAACGATAATCAAACTGCAAAACTTTTCTTAAGAAAATTTCAAAATCTTGATTATATCTTTCACCGGTTATGAGTTTTGAGATATAGCTTTCGGTTAGGTTTAAATGTTTCGCAAGTTTTTTCTGTGTAATTCCTGTTTGCATCAGTTTAAACCTTATCATCTGTTCACGATGATAAAGAAAATGACTCCCGCCGTTATTCATATTATTTGGGCTTTTTGCCATTTTTTGTTCAAGTTGTTGGATTTGTTTCTTAAGTTCCTTTTTCATAAAACTCCTTGGGGTAAATATTTTGTCACACACATCTTAACTCTGTTTTTATGGAAAGCAAGTAGTGTGTCCAATTGATACGAATTAAGTCGAAAATACTTCCATTCTTCCGACTTTAAAGTGATGAATGTTAGTACGATGAACGAAGGAAAATACATTACTATCAAAGAATTAGCGAAACTCAAAGGTGTAAGTCCCCGTGCAATAAGGCTTGCTAAGTGTAAATATTTTACCCGAGAAATAATAGTCAAAGGCGGAAAGAGTTTTGAGATTCTGTTATCAAGTATAGAACCGAAACTTAAGGAAAAATATTATTCAAAAATTGTTCCAATTTTATCTGAAAAACAGCTTCCTGTTGCGACAGATTTCCATAAACCCGATAAAGCGAAAGTAATTGCACTTGCAAGATTAGATTTATTAAATCTTTGGAAAAATGAACGCAAAAATCAATCAAATAAAACTCTATTTGATAATGATTTTTTAAGTGCATATAACGCACAAGTTTTGTATCCCGAAATTTATGCTAAGTTAGGAAATGTTTCAATTGGCACTCTCCAAAGATGGAAACGGATTTTAGGAAATAGCAATAATTACGAGCTTTTAATCCCAAATTATCATTATGAAGATTACTCAAGAACTTGCCTTACAGAATACGAAAAACAAATATTTTTAAAACTGCTTTTGCACCCGAATAAATTCAGCATCGGAAAAGCAATTTCTTTAACTCAATATGTACTGAAAATTCAAGGAGCTGAATATATCCCTGCTACTCCAACATTTAGAAGATTTGCGAATTGGTATAAAGCTAATTATTTTGATAAATGGACACTTTTGCGTGATGGTGAAAAAGCTTTAAAAGAAGAAGTTATACCTCACATAAAAAGAGATATTTCTAAAATTGAAGTCGGCGAAGTTCTGGTGGCCGACGGGAAACGATTAAATTTTCAAGTGATAAATCCGTTCACAGGCAAACCCTGTAGAGCAACATTGATTGGCTTTTTAGATTGGAAGTCAACTGCGTTAGTTGGATATGAAATAATGCTCGAAGAAAATACGCAAAATATCGCTTCGGCTTTGAGAAATGCGATTTTGAATTTAGGCAAAATTCCAAAATTCGTGTATCTTGATAATGGCAAGGCTTTCAGGGGTAAATATTTTGTAGGCAGTGCCAAATTCGATGAGATAGGATTAAAAGGTATTTATGAAAAACTTGGTATAACAACTGTTTTTGCCAATCCATATAACCCACGCTCAAAAGTAATTGAACGATTTTGGAAAGAAATGCAGGAAAGTTTTGAAAAACTGCTGCCGAGTTACATCGGATCAAGCATAGAAAACAAACCCGCCAGACTCCGCAGAAATGAGAAATTTCACTCTGAAAATCATATTGAATTTATTCCCACAATTCAGCAAACAATACAGATGATAAACAGTTGGCTTGAGTATAAAAACTCTCTACCCTGTCCGAATAATAAATCTAAAACGATTAGAGAAATGCTTGATAGTCTTGAGCGACAAGAAATAAACCATAGAGAGTTAGATGATTTAATGATGGCACAAGAAATCAAAACTATCACAAGCCAGGGAATAAGGTTTTTGAAAGCGGATTATTACAACGATGCACTTTATGGTTTGAGGCAAAAAGTAATAATAAAATACAGTCTTTTTGATTTGAGCCATATAAATGTTTATACAATGAGTGGACAGTTTTTATGTCGTGCAAATAGAATTACGCTCACTCACCCGCTTGCTCATTATACCGGCGAAATACAAGACATAGAAGATTACAAACAGAAAATCCAAAAACAAAAACGACTTAAAAACAGGACAATAGAAGCTTGCAAAGAGTTTTTGAATATTGAGGATTTAGAGATTTTGGAGTGTGAGTTATTTGAAGAAAAAGAAAACATTCAAATAAATAAACCCCCTCACCCCACCCCTCTCCCTCAAGGGGCGAGGGAGTATTTTAAATATAATCCCGCAGTAAAACCATTATTCAAGACAAGTTATGAAAGATATGAGTATTTAATGAAATATGGTTGCACTTGTAATGACGATAGGATTTGGCTTGCAAGTTATAAAGAATCAAAGGAGTATAAGCAATATGAAACCGATATTTGTTAAAACAAAGAATGTGAAAGGATTTATCAGTCTTATTCATAGTCTGAAAAATAAGCCTGATAATATTTCAAAAATTGGCTTGGTTTATGGTAATGCTGGGCTTGGCAAAACTAAAACTGCACTTTATTTGTCGATTCAATATGACGCAATCTATATCAGAGCAACAAATTCTATGAGTCCGAAGTGGATGCTGGAAGAAATTGCAAAAGAGCTTGATGAAATTCCAAGATTTTATACTGCTGATATTTTTAGACAATGTGTTAATGCCTTAAAATCAAAGCCACAGATGATTATCGTTGATGAAATTGACTATCTGCTTGTTGATTTTAGAACGATAGAAACATTGAGGGATTTACACGATGAAACAGGTGTCCCAATAATTTTGGTCGGAATGCAATTGGCAAAGCATAAACTCAAAAAGCATACACATTTGTTTGATAGAATCTCTGAAATTTATAATTTTACTGAATTTGAATATCCTGACATTAAACAAATTATAGAAGAAATATCCGAAGCTGAAATAACTAAAGATGCTATACACTTAATTTACAACAAGACAAAAAGTTTTAGGCAAATTGTAAATAGTATCGATATTTTAGAAAAAGTCGCACAAGCAAATGGATTTACTCAGATTGATGAAAGTATAGCTCAGGATGTTTTAAATGGATAAGATTTTAAAGGTAGCAAAAAGACTAAAAACATTTACATTAGAAGATATTGTTATGTTTTCTGGTATTAATACAAATTCTGTCAGAGAATTTTTACAACAATCCGAAAACATAAAGCAGGTTGGAAATAAATTTGAATATGTCGAAACAATAAATGCAGAAAATAAATTTAAAATTATTGATAAAAATATTGAATGTAAAAATTCTGATATTACTGTTGTTGCTGCCTGTAAAATATTTTTTGAAGAGTGTCAAAATAGAAATATTAAAATAAGCACTATTAAGGCATATAAAACATTTATTAGTGCTCATATTATTCCGTATTTCAAAAGCTTTAAACTAAAAGATATAGTGTTCCCCGATATAGAAAAATTTAGAAAAACTATGCAAAACAAACAAATATCAGAGCGCAGGATAAAAAATATTCTTACTTTCCTAAATCAGATAATAAAATACTTTCAACACGAAGGCTATATTGATAAAACCTGCGTTTTTGAAGTAAAAAGAATTGCCGATGTTCCAAAAAGACAAATTCAAATATTAACTCAGGAACAAATGGCGCAGCTTTTTAAAATTCTGAAAAAGAAATATCCATACTTGATTCCTATTGTTCAAAATTTAATCACATTAAAACAGCCTTTGAACACCATTTTAACGGGGAATGAACAACAAAAGAAATCCTTAAAGCGAAAAATCAGAAAAGATTTTTATAGGGTAAAACAAGAGCTCGGACTTACTAATTATATGTTTGATGATTTGAGATTTAGTTCAAATAACAAAAAATGTTAATATAACATATTTATTTGCGTGAAAAAATGTAATAATATATTGAACTTTTGCGTAAAAAAGTGTAAAATGGTATTAATATTAAAAGTAAAAAGGTGTAAGAATGAAAAGAAAATTATTAAATAATTTAATTGAATGGAAAAATGATAAAAATCATAAACCGTTGGTTCTGGAAGGTGCCAGACAAGTTGGTAAGACTTGGTTAATGAAAGAATTTGGTCGAACACAATATAAAAAAGTTGCATATATCAACTTTGATAGAAATGAGAAGATGTGCAAGGTTTTTGAAACTGATTTAGATACAAACAGACTTATTACAGCTATAGAATTAGATGTTGAATTTAAAATTACACCAGAAGATACTCTAATTATTTTTGATGAAATTCAAGAATGTCCAAGGGCTATCACATCACTAAAATACTTTAATGAAGATACTCCTCAATATGATATTATTGCTGCCGGAAGCTTGCTTGGTGTTGCTCATCACTTTGGTACAGGTTTTCCAGTTGGGAAAGTTGAATTTCTAAGACTTTATCCTCTGAGTTTTACAGAGTTTTTAGATGCAATGGGAAAAGAACAATTTGTAGAGCTTATTGAAGAACAAGATTTTGAAATGATAAAACTTTTTAATACAAAGTTTGAAGACCTACTGAAACAATATACTTATATTGGTGGTATGCCGGAGGTTGTTCAGGATTTTGTAAATAATAAAGATTTTAAAAAAGTACGAACTATCCAAAAAAGAATTCTTTCTTCTTATGAAAAAGATTTTTCCAAACATATTCCTGCTAATACTGTAGAAAAAGTTAGGATGCTATGGAGTTCTGTGCCTACACAATTAGCAAAAGATAATAAAAAGTTTATTTATAACGCTATCAAAAAAGGAGCTCGAGCTAAAGAATTTGAGACGGCATTAACTTGGCTTAAAGATGCCGGATTGATTTATCAAGTTTATAAGATAACAAAACCTGGTTTACCGATTGGAGCTTATGAAGATTTAGATTCATTTAAACTTTTTGTGCTTGATGTTGGGTTATTAGGAGCACTTGTGAATTTGGATGCTAAAACTATCTTGGATCGATACGAAATTTTTCAAGAGTTTAAAGGTGCAATGGCAGAGCAATATGTTTTGCAACAGTTTAAAACGATTAAGGATTTACCAGTTTATTATTGGACAAACGAAACAAGCCGTTCTGAAGTTGATTTTGTAATTCAGATAGATTCAAAAGTTATTCCGGTTGAAGTAAAGGCAGCGACAAATTTAAAAGCTAGAAGTTTAAAAATATATATAGAACAATTTAAGCCTGAATTAGCGTTGAGAACGTCTTTGGCTGATTATAAAAAGACTGATAATCTTGTTGACTTACCATTGTATACAGTAGAAATAATCAAAGAGGAATTATGATAAAAAAGTTATAATAAAAAATTACAAACAATTTGAAAATTTTAGTCTTGAATTAAACCCTGATATTAATGTAATAGTTGGAAATAATAAAGCAGGTAAAACAACCCTTTTTGAGGCTATAAATCTTGGACTCACACAAAAACTAAATGGTAGAATGATTGCTCAAGAGCTTACTCCATATCTATTCAATATAAAAGCAAGAGATTTATACTTGAGAGAATTAAAAGAAAATGCAAAAACAACAAAACTTCCTGAGATACTTATTGAAATTTATTTTACAGATGATATTAGTGGCGATTTCAAAGGCAGTATCAATTCATTGAAAGAAGATTGTGCGGGTGTTTCTTTAAAAATATGTTTTGACAGTGATTTCCAAAAAGAATACGAAAAATATATAATTGAACCAGAAAAAGTTAAAGAAATACCAATAGAATACTATAAGGTTGAATGGTATAGTTTTGCAAGCAATCCATTTAGGTTTTTAGAAGTACCAATAAAATCACATTTAATTGGTAATATTGAACATAGATATATACAAGGCCCAGATAAATATATCGCAGAATTGGTTGGAAACTATTTAGATGATACTCAAAAGTCATTACTTGCACTAAAATATCGACAATTAAAGGAAGAATTTACAGATGATGAATTGTATAAGACCTTATCAGAATCTTATGGGGTTTGACGATAGAATTTATCAAGTTTATTTTACAAATTCAGACCCACATTTGAGAAAAAGTAATAATGGTAAATATTATTACACAATAAAGAAAAGTAATGATATTAAGCGATATTATTTGACTTCAAATGGTAGAATTTATTCTTGTAAAATATCAGAATTTGCTAATGATTGCCACAAGATGGTAAAGGGTAAAATGCTTCAACGTATGGAAGATTGCTTCGATTATATATTTGTTGATGAGGCTCAAGATTTTGCTGGATATGATTTCGAAATAATGAATTTAATATTAAAATCTAAAAACATAAAATCAATTATTGTTGCTGATAAGAGACAAAACACATTTGATACCCATTATTCAAAGAAAAATAAGGAATATACTGAAAATATATTGCAATGGTTTAAAGATTTAGAGGATAAAAAACTTGCAAAATTAAACTATTTAAATAATACTTGGCGTTGTAATCAAGAAATTTGCGATATTGCTGATTCTTTGTATCCTGAGCTACCAAAATCAAGATCTAAAAATAAAATTAGAACAGAGCACAATGGATTATTTTATATAAAAAATGAAAATATAAAAAAATACATAGACAAATACAATCCAATTGTGCTTACATATAGTAAAACTTCTTGTAATGATTTAGATACCCGTATCAAGACAATGAATTTTGGCATATCAAAAGGATTAACCTTTGATAGAGTTGCAATAAAACCAACAGAAAAAATTATGAAATTTCTTCAATCTGGTAGAATTCTTGATAAAGCAAAAGAAAAATTATATATTGCTATAACAAGAGCACGATATAGTGTGGGCTTTATAGTTCCTAATGATACAAATTTAGGTTCTTTTTATAATAAAAAAATTGTTGAATGGTGTGAATAATTATTATAATCTTGACTGAAAGCAATAGTTTTGAGAAAATTTTCAATTATTTTGTAATGTGTTTTTATTACAAATTTTACTGCAATTTAGACGTGATAAACACTTCCGGCTTGCTTCCGACCTTGAAATTTGTATTTCAAATGGGACTTTTGTGTCCTAATTTCGTTATCGCTATAATATAGAGTGTGCTTGATTTTTCGGCAATTTGTTGAATTTGGATTTGATTTTTGAGGTATAAAAGGAGTAATTTCGTCCCATTTCAGTCAATCTGTTCAAAATGGCTATTCGCTAAATACATTAGGTAACACAGACTAATTGATTACATTTTAAAAGTCACAATAAACCCTATCTACATTTATTTTTGTATTAAAATAAGAAAAAGGAGTTGAGTATGGATTATATATCAGAAAATATTTGTAAGATTTCAAAACAAAGACAAGATAATTATAATGATTACTACTTTTACCCACAAAAAGATGAAAATTTTAAAAAAGAAGCTTTTGACGATAAAATCGTAATAGTTAAAATATTTAATGTCAACAAGCAACTTATTGATGAATTTAATATTAATGTAAATACTTTTTGGAAATCTGATATATCAATACAAATAAGAACAACAAAAAGAGATGGTCAAGATATATCTAAAAAATACAATAATTCAAAAATTTTTTCATTCCCAAAACGAT
>CAZKJV010000037.1:0-12217 GCA_964553175.1 uncultured Muribaculaceae bacterium
GACCCAAAGGTGTGATTTTATCGCCGTCTTTTCGTGTTCTTAGTGTAAAATCAATATCTTCATTAAGCTCAATAAATGCTTTAAATTCGTCATCGTTTGGAAATTTTTTGGGCATTTCTGAGCATTTTTTTATTGAAAATTCATAATTTGCAAATTTATAGTCGCCCTCAGAGTTAATTTGTATTTCATCATTAATCTTTTGAGTTATTCCTGTAACTTTTATTTCTTTTTGGCTTACAAATAGCCAGTTAGAGCTGTTTAAAGAATATTTTTTACCGGATTTAGAATTTACATTTTCTTCAATGAAATTTAAAGTATTTTCAATTTTTTCTTGTGTATATTCAAAATCATATTTTACAAAAATTTCGTATACAATTCTTTTTTTTACGTTGTTTGAAAGAGTTTTAAAAGTTTCAGTTTTAATGCTTTCACCCTCGAAAATGTTCAGAGATTGTAAATATTCTTTGATGATTTCTTCTTCTTCAAAAGCTAATATTGAAAGGGAATTAAGGGATTTTTCAATTTGTGGATTAATTTCTTTTAAATTTGGCAAAATTTTATTGCGAATGAAATTTCTTGCATAATCATTATTGTTATTTGAGCTATCAAAGTTTGCCATTAAGTTGTTTTCTTTGCAATATTCTTCAACTTCAGTTCTTGAAATGTCTAACATTGGTCGATAAATTTTACCGAGTTTTGGCGAAATCCCTTGAAGTCCTTTTATACCAGTGCCTTTTGTAATTCTGTAAATCAGAGTTTCTGCGGTATCACTCTTTGTGTGAGCAGTTAAAAGAGCATCAGCTTTGAATTTATTTATGACTTTGTCAAAAAATAAATATCTTAGTTCTCTTGCACGTGTTTCCGTGTGTTTTTCATTTTCATCAAGAGTTTCGGTGTAAAATTCAATGTTGTTGTCATTGCAATATTTTTTGCAAAAATCCGCTTCTTTTTGTGATTCTTCCCCACGCCAATTATGATTAAGGTGTGCTGCAATGATTTTGAAATGATATATTTTTGATAGATTGTAAACGTTATGTAGTAAACACATTGAGTCAAAACCGCCGGAAAATCCTACTGCAATAATTTTATCGTTTGCGGTTAGGTTGTAATTTTTTAAAAATTTTTCAATTTTAGTGTTCACTGCGTTGTTTTTCCAAAATAATACCTTGTTTTATTTCAACTACATCTGCTCCGAGTTGTTCTAAAACTTTCATCGCAATACAATCAGGCACGGTTGTTATCGCATATAGCAAATGTGCTGATTCAATTTTTGGTTCATTTCTTTTTTTAGCCAATTGCCAAGAGGTTTCTAGAACTTTTTTTGCACGGTCTGTGAAAGTGATTTCTGTTTCAAAGTAGTCATCGCCATAGCCGATAATTTCTTCAACTGTATTTCTTGCATCTTTTAGGTTTATTTCAAGCTCGTTTAAGACTCTTGAACCTATTCCGTTGCCTTCTGCAATAATTCCAAGTAAGAACATTTCTGTTCCAACTGTATTTCTACCTATTCTTTTTGCTTCTTCTTTTGCTAGCTTCATTATTGTAAGAGCTTCAGGCATTTGATTTTCAATAGGTTTTATTATTTCTTTTTCAAGAGTATTGTCTGAGATGTTTAGTTGCTTGAAAATGTTATATGCAATACCTTTTTTAGACTTTAGAATTCCTAAAAGTAAGTGTGTTGGGGTTACTTCTGAAGAACCTAATTCTTTTGCACATTCAATTGCATTGTTCATAGCTAAAAATGCGTTTGGAGTGAAAATAATTTGTTTACCCTCAAATTCATCTTCTCTGCTTGTTAATTCTTTCAATTTTTTTTCAAAAATTTCTGAATTAATGCCATTTTTTTCAAGAATTTGTGATAATTCAGAATTTTTATCTTCTAAAATTGATGAAATTATCTGTTCAGTGCCTAAAATTTCGTATTTTGATGTTGATAATTTTGACAATGCTCTGTCAAAGATGTGTTTGCTACCTGATAAAAGGTTTTCGGTTTCCAACAAATCTTTTGGAAGTTTTGTGGAATCATCACTTTCAGGGTGTAATTTTTTTAGTGTTTTCTTTTGAACAAGTCTTGAAATAAGGTCTTTTGCCTTATACACATCAAAGTTAAAACGTTCTAAAATCCTTGAAATATAAGAGTTTTTATCATTTAAAACCGCTAAAAAGATATGTTCGTATAAAATATTTTGATTTGAAGATTTTTTTGCTAGGTCTAAAGATTTTTTTAATAAATCTTTGCTTGCATTACTGAATGGCGGAGTTGTAAATATTTTTGAGGATTTTTCAAAACGAAGTTTTTCTTCAACAACTTTTTGCAAGTCCTCAAAGTTAACGTTATAATCTCTAAAAATTTTTAACGAAATACCTTTAGCTTGTTTAACTAGTGCCAGCAAAAAGTGTTCAGGCTGAACTGATACGTTCTGCATGAATTTTGCTTGGTTTTGTGCTTCTGTTACAACGTTAATTGCTTTTTCAGTAAATTTTTCTAACAAAATTAGTCCTCTGTTTCGTCTTCAATTGATTCAATATATTCTGAAACTTTGTCAAATTCTTCGTCATCTTCAATTGTTTCAAGTGAATATCCGCCGTCTTCTTTGATTAATCTCATAACAACGATATTTTCGTCGTTTTCATCTTCCGGATTTGTTAAAAGAGCATATTCTTGTTCTTCAAAAACAATTATGTCGAATAGTTCAAATTTAACTTCGTTTCCGTTTTCGTCAACCGTTTCTATAATTCTTTTTTCTTCTGACATGTTAACCTGCTTTCTTTTATATTTCTAATTTTATATTTTTAATTTAATTTGCTTAGGTACTGTTCAAGTATAATACAAGCACTTTCAATATCAACCAAACCTTTGTCTTTTCTAAAGTCTATTTTTTTATTTCTAAGGTTTTCTTCTGCTGTATCTGATGTTAATCTTTCGTCCTCTTGAATAATTTTGAATTCTTCAAAGTTTTTAGAAAAATTAATGCAGTCTTGTGCTTGGCTTCCTTGTGATCCGTCCATATTATATGGTACACCAATTACAATTTCTTGAACATTGTTCTCTTTTGCAATTTTTTTAATTGTATCAATTGCTTCATTTTCAGGTGTTCTGCTAATATAAGAATGACCGTTTGCAAGGATATGTAAGTAATCACTTAGTGCAATTCCTATGCGTTTTGTCCCTATATCAAGTGCCATTATCTTATACATATTAGTCTGCAACCCATTTATTTTCTATTTCAGTAATTATTTTTTCAATGTCATCTAGTTCAAATTCTTTTTTAGTTGAACATTTGTTTCTAGAAAAGATATTTGCTGTGTTTTCTAAATCTATTGCACGGAATTTTAGTCCCATATAATATTCATAAATACTTTTTCTTACTATATTTACAAACATTTTTTGCATTGCTTTTTCGTCAAAATATAGTGAATATAAGCGTTGTGCTTCAGCTTTTTCATTTGCAAGATATTTTAAATATGCTGATGTTAAAATTCTTCTGCTCCAACGTTTTGTATCTTTTTTCGGGATTATAGTTTCAAGATTTTCTTCTATTTCTTTATCTAAATCTTGGTCGAATTTACCTGATTTGTAGTTATCGTTAATTTTTGTCATGAATTCTGAGAATTCGTCTGAAAAATCTGTATCTAAGAACCATTTTTGAGCGATATCTGATAAACAAATTTTGTCAAAATCACTGTCGCTTAGAGGTTCTTTTTTGAATTTATCTTCCATTATAAATTCCATAGGAACAGGTTCAACAGGGATATCAGAAGTTATTGTTTTCCAACAAATATATTCGTATGAAACAATTTCTCCGTTTCTGTGGATAATATTTTCTGCGTTTTGTAATAATGATTTTAATACTGTTTGATTGATATAAACGCTAGCGTCGTTGCCGTAAAATCTTTCAACAATTTTTTCAAATTCTTCTTTTGTAATTTGATTAAAACCAAAGCAGTCAACAACGCCCCATTTGTCATTGATTACTACTGCTAAAAATTGTATTGTTTCATCTTCTCTGTCACGTGAAAAAATTAACGCTTGATTTCCGTGTCCATCAGGATAACTTGTGTAGCATTCATAAGGACGAGAGTCTGATAAAACTTCTTTATAAAAATCAAGAGCGTTGTCTTGTCTTACGCCTGATAATTTTAATGTTGAAATGTTTCTTTTAATAGGTGGAATTAAGTCTTCTTCAACATATTCAATAGCTTCTTCAAGAGCGTGTAAAGCAAGTTGAGATTTAGATTTTCCTAAGATTTCTAATGCAACTTTTGCAATTCTTGCTGTTGGGTCATGTAAAAATACTGGAACTAAGATATTTGCAAGTGCATCTTCTGAGTAGTCCTCGCCAAGTGATTCAACAAGAGTTAATTTGTCTTCGTATGGCAAAGCTTCAAGAAAATCTAAGAAGTCAATTTGAGCCTCAGGATTCATTATTGCAGTATGCAACAATTCTTTTGTTTCTGTATCAATAATTTCTTCCGGTGAGTCAAAATACTCATCTATCTCATTGTAATCAACACGATTACCCATGTCTTTTAGTAAATTTAAAATAAGTGCTTTATTATAATCGCTTACCGTAGGGCTTTTTAATGATGTCCAAAGGGCGTTTTCTAATTGTTCTTTTTCTGTAAGTCTAAGCATTAGAAAACTGATAATAAAAGCTTTTTCTTCTGTTGTTTTTACAAATTCTCTCATTAATAAATCCAGAATTTGTTTTTTATTTTCTTGACCTTCTAAAACTTCTAATATTTCGTTAACTTTTGATGTGTCTGAAATAGTTTGAAGTTTTGAAATAACTGTTAAGATTTCTGCTTTTAATTGAATTTTGTTAAGTTGTTCCATGTCTATTTACTAATCCTCCAAATTGCATCAAGGACTTTTTGTGCTTCCGCTGACGGCATTCTATCGTTTAAAATTAAGTATTGCACTGCAATCATTGTGCATTCTGAACAAATATTTACCCCCGGACCTTTTACCATTTTCAATACTTCTGTGTTTGGTCTGCCACAAAAACTGCAATATACCAAATCTTCATTTGTTGGTGTATTTGTTTTATGTTCATTATGTTCGTTATGCTCTTTGTGGACTCTTTCGCCCAATTTTACAACTTTTTCTTCTGACATTATTGTCCCCTTTTTTATCTTTATTGTAACTTAAACTTAATTTAATTGCCAAATTATTAACTTTATTTTAAACTAATATTACATCACTTAATAAAGGGGTAGGAATATGAAGAAAATATTATTTTTGATAACTATTTTAACTGTTTCAGTTTTTACAACAGCTTGTATTAACAATTTAGCTGTACAGGAATTGAACAACAATGCTCTTGCATACATGAAAAAAGGCGATTATGAAAATGCTATTAGCCGTTTGAAATCAAGTGCTGATTTGGATGGTAGTATTTTTGAAACTCAATACAATTTAGCAGTAGCTTATACTGAAAATGAAGATTACGATGAAGCTATTCAAGCTTTTGAAAAGGCTATAAAAATTAAAAATAATAACAAAGATTTATATTATTCAATGGGGGTAATGTATGAAAATTATGCAAAAGATTTGTTTGCAGGCAATACAAAAGCCCAAAAAGAAGCTTTAGATGAAAATAATGATGACGAAAAAGTTACTTTGGAAGATGAGGAATTCAAGCCTTCTGAAAGCGAATTAGCTGATGTTCAAAAATATTATAATGAAGCAATTAGTTCTTATTCAAAATATTTAGAATTATCTCCAGATGCTGAAGATTCAAATGAAGTTAATGAAAAAATTGAAGAAATAAATGAAAAATTAGCAACTTTGACATCTGAAGTTGCAACTAACTAATTATGTTTGTATTAACTTCACCATCAGAAATTGCGTTTAAATTAAATGAATTTCCTGTATATTATTACGGGATTTGTATGGCAATTGCGGTATTGTGTGGTTTTTATCTTTCATACTTTATTGCAAAAAGAGAGTATAAAGAAATAAATACGGATATTCTGTACGATGTTATAACAATATCCTTGATTGGCGGAATAATCTTTGCAAGGATTTATTATTGTGCTGTAAATTTTGAATATTATTCTCAACATTTGTTTGAAATATTAAATCTTCGTCAAGGCGGATTATCTATTCATGGTGGAATTATCGGAGGCGTTTTATTTGGCGGAGTTTATGCGTACATAAAAAAATACCCTGTATTAAAACTTGCTGATATATTTTCTTATGGTTTATTATTTGCTCAAGCAATTGGTAGATGGGGAAATTTCTTTAATTCTGAAGCCTATGGACTTCCATCACATTCTTTTATTGGTGTGTTTATTCCAGAATTGCATCGAGTTGCTGGTTATGAGTCTTATCAGTATTTTCACCCGACATTTTTGTATGAGTCTATTTTAAATATTTTGGCTTTACTTGTATTATATTTTGTAATACGAAATTTAAAAAACAGATATGAGGGTTTAATGTTTGCGTCTTATTTAATTTTATACTCAATTATCAGATTTTTTGTAGAGGGGTTAAGATTAGATTGCCTTGTTAATGTAGGTGCTTTTCACTTGCCACAAATCGTTTCAATTTTAACAATATTTTTTGCAATATTGTTAGCTGTATTTTTATATTTTAAATCAACAAAACAAAGTAAAAACTAAAACATTTAATGTTTTTCAAATGTGATTTCCCAGCCGTTATTTTCTAATGTTTCAGTTGTTGAAGTTTTATCCTCAATTGCGTTAGTTATTGGCATTTCATCATTGTTCTGTGGAGTTTCTTCATCTTCGTCAATTGGCGGATTAATTGGTAATCTAAAGCCAAATGTAGAGCCTTCACCTAGTTTTGAGTGTACAAAAACTTGTCCGTGATGGTGTTTTTCTACTGAGATTTTAACTAAATGTAGACCCAATCCAGTCCCTTTAATTGAGTGGGTTTGAGTTTCAATTCTGAAAAATCTGTCAAATACTTTTTCTTGGTATTCTTCTGCGATACCTTGTCCTTGGTCTTCAACGCTTACTTCTACGTAGTCGCCTATTCTTGCTCTTTCGGCTCTAATTTTGATACGTTTGCCGTCAGGTGAATATTTGATTGCGTTAGATATAATATTTGATAGGACACGTCTGATGCTGTCTTTGTTGAATGGAATTTCTGGTAAATCAGGTTCTTTCATTACAGAGAAAGTTAAATTGTGTTCCCCTGCAAGGATTTTCATTTCATCAACAACATCTTCAATTACAGGCATAATGTCTTGTTTTGATTTTTCAAGTTTGATATTTTGTGATTCGTATCTTGAAAAATCTAGGATATCATTAACCATTCGATTTAATCGAATGATTTCTTGATTCATTACGCCGATAAATTCTTTTTGTGTATTAAAATCAAAGTCGTTACCATAGTTATAGAGAGTGTCTATATAGCTACGTAAAACGGTTACAGGCGTTCTAAGTTCGTGTGAAACATTTGAAATAAAGTGAGAGCGTAAGTTATCCATTTCGATTTCTTTTGTTACGTCAATTAGAACTATAATATAACCTACGTATTCACGATTTACCGTGAACATAGGGGACATAACCGCTTTTATAACTCTTTGGTTTACTTCAATATTAAACGCAAGCGGTCTTTGTTCCATTACATCTAATGGAGTGTCTTTAAATTGATTGATGCGGTCTTTAAAGCACATTTCACCGTTTGTGTCACAATATTGTTGAATTTTAGTTTTTAAAATTTCTTTTGGTGTTACATCTAAAAGTTGTTGAGCATGTTCGTTTATTAATATAACATTATCATAATTGTCGCAAACTACAACGCCGTTTGCAATACATGTTAAAATTGCCTCTAATTTATTTTTTTCAAGGGTAAGTTGTCCGACATTTTGTTCTTCGTACTTATGAAGTCTTGTTGACATGTCGTTAAACGCTTCAAACAATTGTTTTGCTTCCTTATTCATACCTTGAGATTCGACTTTTATGCCGAAAGTTCCGGAAGAAATTTGCTTAACTCCATCTTGCAACAGCTTTAATTCTTTTGTTGAAAGAATTGTATGAGCAAGCATTACAAGTACAATTAACCCCCAAGTAAGTGCAAATACCATTATTAAAGAAGTTGTTGTTGTGTCTGTTATTTCGCCGATGATTGAAGCTGATAAGCCAACACTTACTGAGCCAACAGTTTGTGAGTACGTTCCTATTTTTAAAATCATAGGTGAGCTTACAACAATTTTTGCAGTTTCTGCACGTTTTGAGTAATCTTCAACACTTGAATAAATTATTCTTGAATCTTTATCTTTAAATTCTATAAATGCAATATCATCATTACTACCCAAAATTGATAGCGAATGAGTACGCAAAGTATCATATTTACTTAATTCTGGAATGTCTTTTGTAATTTCAACAGATTCAATTGCTAAAGTTTTTGAAATAATTTGACCAAAATTTTTGTATCCAAAATTCAAGTCTTTTTTAATTTTATTTACGGCAAAGCATGTAAGACAAAGCATTACTATCGTAGTTGATAGTAACCCCAAAATAATCAAACGATTTTGAGTTGTCATACTTTTTATCCCGTTCATAAAAAGATTATATCATGCTCGCAGATTAAGAGCAAATATTTTAAACGCTTTGTGAAGAGTTTGAAGTTTCTAACACTGCTGTTGGTTCATCGTCATCAGTTATGCCTTTGTCTACTTCCAAAATTTTTGCAAGAGTTTTGGCATCACCTTTTAATTTAAAATATTCTGCGAATTTTGCTGTGGTTTTTATGTTAAAAGAACGTCCATTTTTATCTTTATGTCGTGAAATAAGCTCCATATCAAGCAATTCTTTTACATGCTCATAGGCATTTGCTCCACGAATTTCTTTTAAATAAGATTGTCTGATTGGTTCTTTTAGTGCAATAACTGTTAATGTTTTTAATACTGCTGGTCTTAAATCAACTGGGCAAAGTTTTTCTACGATGTCCATGTGTTCGGATTTTACTTGCAAAATGTAGCCATTTTCGTCATCAATTTCTAATGCACCTTCTCTTGAAGAATAATCCATGATTAATTCTAGCATTGCTTCTTCAATGCTATCCACGTCAGTTTCTAAAATTTCTGCTATTTCTTCTGTTTGAAGTGCTTTTCCAGTTGTAAAAAGTACGGCTTCTATTCTAGCTTTCAGTTGTTCCATCTGCTTTCACCACATATAAATCAGAGTAGAATTTATCTTGTTCTAAATCGCATTTGCCATCAGCAGTTAAAAATAATACTGCAATGTACGCTGAAACTTTGTCCATGCCGATTGAAACAAGGTCATTAATTTCTACTTTTTCTTCTTTTATAAATATTTTTTCAAGTTTTGATTGGATTGCCAATACTGAATTTTCAATAAATTCTTCGTGTGCAATATTAACAATGTCTTCCGCTGTTAAATTTGCGTAAGAACGAACATGTCTTTTTGCTCTTTCTTGTGCTTGTTTTAGAGAATGTTTTTTCTCTAATTTTTGATAAAATTCTAATTGTCTAATCAAATCTTGCAATGTAACGTTGCGATTGCGGTTTAATTTTACACTAGAACGTCTTTGAAGAACTTCGCTAAAAGAGATTACGTTGTTTGTTGGTGGTGCGTAATCTTCAATAATTGCATCATCTTCAAATCTATCGTCTTCAAGTTCTTGGTCTTCAAAATCGTCCATTGAAATGCCGGCAAGAACATTTGATTTTATTTTTAAAAGGATTGATGCGAACAAAAGTGTAGTACTTGTTGTTCTAAGATTTTGAGCTTTCATTTCAAACAAGTGAGAAAGGTATTTGTCTGTAACATCAATAATATCAATATTCCATGGGTCAATCTTTCCAGATTTCGCCATTTGAACAAGGATTTCAATACCCTCTGCTTGTTGTGGTTTTTGTTCTAAATTGTTATATACAAATGCTTCTGCCATAATCTATTTCTCGTCGTTTAACATTCCTGTTACTTTTGTGATACCTTTTTCTTTTTGAGTTACACCTATAATCCTATTTCCTGATTCTATCATAGGTTTGCGGTGGCTAACTACTATAAATTGCGTATTTTTTGATTGTGTTACAATCAAGTTCGCCAATTTTTCAACGTTAATACCGTCTAAACTTTGGTCAACCTCGTCAAATGCGTAGAATGGTGCCGGCAAGTATTTTTGAATTGCAAATACAAATGCAAGTGCCGTAATTGATTTTTCTCCACCTGACATACTTTCAAGACGTTGTAATTTTTTATCTCTAGGTTGAGCATCAATTGTTAATCCGCCTTGGAAAGGTTCTTCCGGATTTTCTAAAATTAACGTACCTTCACCGCCAGCTAATTCTCTGAAAACTTCTTTAAAATGAATATTGATATTATTATAAGTTTTCATGAATGCTTCTTTTTTCAATTGTTCATAGCCGTCCATACGTTCAAGAATTTGTTTACGTTCTTTTGAAAGTGTTTCAATTTGTTCTTTCATTTCTGACTGACGGGTCAAAACTCTTTCGTAGTCGTTAATTGCACGCATATTTACGTCGCCAAGTTCGTCCATTTTCTTTTGAAGTCTTTGGATTTTTGCTGTAATTTCTTCAATTGAAATTGTTGACGGTTCTAGATTTTCAACTTTCAATCCAGTTGCTTCGAGTTCTTGTTTTGCTGTTTCAAGTTGAGGTTCAAGTTCTCTACGTCTTGCTTTGAATGATTCAACCTGTTCTGCAATTTTTTCAATATCAGATTCTTTTAAGTGTTTTTGTTTTTCCAACTCCAAAACTTCTTCATGAATTTTGTCACGTTCTTGTAAAAGTTCTTTTAATTGGCTTGTAATAGCTTCAATATCATCATTTAAAGCTTCTAATTGTTCATTTAAGCGAGTAATTTCATCTTTTGCAATTTCTTTATCAGAACTATATTTTTCGTTATTCTTTTTAATGTTTGTTATTTCTTCATAACGAGTGTTTATAATAGATTCGTCAAACGAAATTTCACGGTTGAACTCATTAATTGAGTTGTTTGCCGTCATTTTATTTAATTCTAAATGTTTAATATCACTTTCAACTGCTTCTGTCTTATCTTTTAGAGTTTTAAGCGTATCACTGTCAATCATTTTTTCAACTTCTTCGATTTCTGATTGAATATCTAAAAGTTTTGAGTGAAGTTCTACATCTCGTTCTTCCAGTTTATCTAATTTTGAAGAAATTTTATCAATATTCGGTGTTTCAGTTTTGATGAAATCAGTTGTTTCTTGTAATTTAGTTTCACTTTCTTCGGCATTAGTCATAAAGCGTTTGAAATCAGCTTTTGCTTCGCTTAATGCTGTGATTGTTTCTGAATAATCAACTCTTACTTTAGAAAGTTTATTTTCAATTTCATTTTTATCTAAAGAAGCTTTTAAGTATGCTTTTTCAAGTTCATCTTGTTTTAATTTCAATTTTTCAAGTTCATTGTCGTCGTTTTGGCTAAATTTTGGTCCTGAGCGTCGTGCTTTACCACCTGTGATAGAGCCTGTTTTTTCGTAAATTTCTCCGCCAAGTGTAACTAATCGGTATTTGCCCATTAATTTTCTTGCAACACTTTCATTTTCAACAACAAGAGTTTCACCTACTGCATAATAAAAGGCATCTAAGTAAATGTCGTCAAAATCAATTAAGTTTATTGCAAAATCGATGACTCCTGTTTCTTTTGGTAAATTTAGAGAAGTTGGAGTTTTTCTAATTTTGTTAAGAGGCACAAACGTTGCTCTGCCCGCACCACTCGATTTTAAAACTTCAATAGCTGATGAGGCAACGTATTCATTTTCAACAACGATATGTTCCATTCTTGCCCCAATTGCAGTTTCCAGTGCAAGGGCATATTCTTTATCAACTTTTCCTAATTTTACAATAGGTGCGTGAACCCCTTTGATATTTGCACTCATAACGTATTCAACCGCATAATTTGAGTTTGCTTGTTGAACTTCTTTTTGAGTTTGAAGTTTAGTTATATTTTTATATACTGTGTTTTTTTGGAAATTAAGGTCTTCTAATTCATTTTTATTTGTTTGAGCGTCATTCATTAATTTTGTTTGAACGATTTTCAAATCTTCAATTTCTTTTTCAAGGTTTTTGATTTCAAGTTCTCGTTTATCTTTTTCTGTATCAAATTCAGCTTTGAATTTTTCAAGCATTTCAAGTGTTTGACGAGCTTGTTCAAGTTTTTCCTTTAGATTTTTTAAATCATTTTCAAGAGGTAATTTTTCTTGAAGTAATTTATTCTCAGTATCTTTTAATTCGTC
>CAZKJV010000038.1:0-12197 GCA_964553175.1 uncultured Muribaculaceae bacterium
GTAAATAATAATTTATAATAAGCCCTAAAAAAATATATCTGCTATTCTGTTATTGATAGGAGAAGTGTAAATATGACGTATGGATTTCCATTTGAATTAGATGATTTTCAAAAAGAGGCTTGTAATATAATTAACGATGGTAAAAGTGTTGTTGTTTGTGCTCCGACTGGTGCCGGTAAAACTGTTATTGCACAACATGCAATTCATCAAGCCTTGGAAAAAGGTACTAGAATTTTTTATACTACTCCGTTAAAAGCCCTTTCAAATCAAAAATATAATGATTTTGGAACTAAATACGGCTATGACAAAGTCGGATTGCTTACAGGTGATACTTCAATTAACAGAAATGGTCAAATTGTTGTAATGACAACAGAAGTTTTTAGAAACATGTTGTACGGCACCAATTTGGGTTCTGTTGCAGAAAATTTGCAAAATGTTAAGTACGTTGTTTTAGATGAAGTCCACTACATGAATGATGAGGATAGAGGAACTGTTTGGGAAGAAAGTATAATTTATTGCCCATCTGATGTTCAAATTATAGCTTTATCAGCAACAGTTGCAAATTGTGATAGTTTAACTGCTTGGATTAATTCTGTTCACCCTACTTGTGAGTTGGTTAATACAGACTTTAGACCTGTACCTTTAAGATTTTATTATTATGATTCTTCGCAACCTTATAAATTGTTACCGTTATTGACTCCGTCTGGTGCTTTAAATAATAAAATTAAACCAGAACCACGTCAATGGCAAAGAGGTAAAAACAAAAATAAAAAAGCTCAAAGTCCAGTGAGAAATGTTGTTAGAAATCTTGCTGAACAAAACATGCTTCCAGCTATATATTTTACATTTTCCCGAAAAAAATGTGATGAACAAATGGAAAAATGTGCAAATTTATGTCTTGTAACAAAAGAAGAACAGGAAAAAATTCGTCAAATTGTGGACGAATATTTGGCTGAAAATCCATATTTATCAAAAAATAAGCATATTGAATATATATTGTGCGGTGTTGCATCTCATCATGCCGGACTACTTCCGGGATGGAAAGTTCTTGTTGAAAAATTATTCCAACAAGGGTTAATTAAAGTTGTTTTTGCGACAGAAACTCTTGCTGCCGGTATTAATATGCCTGCTCGTTCAACTGTTATCAGTGCGATTTCAAAACGTACTGACAGCGGTCATAGATTATTAACTGCAAGTGAATTCTTGCAAATGTCAGGTCGTGCAGGTCGTCGTGGTATGGACGAAATAGGTTATGTTACGATAGTTGGAACTCCTCATCAAACACCTCAAGATGTTGCCGAACTTGTTTTATCTGATGCTAATGCTCTGGAAAGTCGTTTTTCACCTCGTTATTCAATGGTTTTAAATTTGTTGCAAAGATTTAGTTTAGATGAAGCAAAACAGTTGATATTAAAAAGTTTTGGTTATTTTTCATCAAGCACTCGTCTTGCTCCGTTATATCTTCAACGTGAAGAATATCAAAATACTATTGATGAGTTAAATTCTTTTAGATGTTATTGTGGACTTTCAAATAAGGATTTGCAAGATTATGACCGTTTAAAAAATATATTTGTTGCTAATCGTCAAACTTGTAAAACGGTAAGGAAACAGGAAAAACATAAAAATCGTCCACTTCCTGCTGATTTTCTTGCGTTTGAAAAAGCTACAAAAGAAATGCTTCATCAAATGCAAGAGTCACCTTGTAATTCTTGTAAATTATACAAAAAACACGCAAAAGGGATTGACGTTCTTGAACGTTTTGAAGCTAAATTACGTAAACTTGATAGAGATATTGAAATTCAAAAAGATGTATTCTGGAATAATTTTTTAAACCACAGAGGGGCATTAATTGAATTAGGCTATTTGAAAGATGATTATCCGACAGAAAGAGGCATGACCGTTTCTCAAATTAGAGCCGAAAACGAATTGTATTATGCAGAAGTTATTTTCTCAAATGTTTTAGAGGGGCTTTCACCGGCTGAATTGTCTGCTGTTATTTGTTCTATAACAACAGAAGATATGCGAATGGATAATTATGCGTCGTTGCCACTATCTCCGAAAGTTCGTAAAACTTTGAACTTGATTAGAAATATAAGAAAAAAAGTTGATAGAGTTCAAAAAAATAACAACGTAGAAGAACCAATGTATATAAATTCCTTCTATGCTCCATTAATTGAAATGTGGGTAAATGGTGCTGAATGGCAATCAATTATAGATGAAGTTGATATTGGTGAGGGTGATATCGTTCGTAATTTTAAACGTACAGTTGATGTGTTAAGACAATTATGTACAATTGATAATATTCCGGATTGGCTTGTATTTACTGCACGTGAAGCTATTGATTTAATACAAAGAGAACCAATTGATATAGACTAAATATTAACAAATGTAACGAAGATTTCTTAAAAATAGCAACTTTTTTGTTTTTGAATACTTTATAGAAATGTGTTAGTGAAATAAAGGAAGTTTAGTTTATTATGGCAATCAATCCTATTGGTGCTTCAACTAAAGCGGCTCAACCTCAATTTACTGGGGCTGTCGACAAAGTTTTGGGAAGCAAGGCATTTGAAAAAGTTGCAGAATTCGCAGGTAAAAATTCAGCTACTTTTAATGCTGCATCATCTTTAATTATGGCAGGTGTTTTGAGACCTGCAGCTATTATGGCATTACCTGCAAAAAATGAACAAGAACAAAAGAATAAAGGTAACGCAGCAGCTCACGCAATTGCATCAGCCGTTATTGGTTTTGCAATTACATCAGTTGTTATGAAACCTATCTCAGCAGGTTTGCAAAAAGTAATGGGTAATACAGAACAATATTTACCTAAATTACATGAAAAAATGAAACAAAATCCAGCATTCGAAAAGAATGTAAACAAAGTTTTATCATTCGGTCCTGATATTATTTTAGCAGTACCAAGAGCATTGTTAACATCAAAATTATCACACGTTGTAGGTGATGTATTGTTTAATAAAAAAGGTAAAAAAGGTGCAGAAAAAGCTCAACAAGCTCCTGTACAACAAGCTCAAGCTCAATCAGCTTCAGAACGTCCTGTATTGGATAACTTCAAAGGAGGTAATAAATAATGAACGTACAATCTATCGGTGCAGTTACTCCTAACAAAGTTCAACCACAATTCACAGGTTTATCTGATACAATTGCAAAAGGTTACAGTAAAATTGGTAACTCTGACGTATTCGTAAAAGGTATGGAAAAAATCGGTAATAGCAAAAACTTAATGACAAACTTGTCAACTGCAAGTTCAGCTGTTACAACAGGTTTATACATCTACAAAAACTTAACTGATGAAAAGAAATCTAAAAACGAAAAAATTACAGCAGCTTTAAACCAAGCTTTAACATTTGGTATTTCAACTGCATTAACTTACACAGTTGTTGGTGCATTGAAAGGTACAACTAATAAATTAGCAAACAGATTCGGTGAATTAATGACTGCTAAAGGCGGTAAATCTGCTAAAGAAATGGAAGCATTAAAAACTGGTGCTAAAAACGCAATTGACTTAGTAGTTTGCTCATCAATCAACAGATTTATCACTCCGGTAGCTGTTACTCCAGTTGCTAACAAGTTAGGCGTTAAAGTTTGCAACTTCTTAGATAAAAAAGATGCTGAAAAAGCAGCTAAAGCTCAAGCTAAAGCATAATAACAAAGACAATTTCACTAATATACAAAAAGACCTGTTTTTAACAGGTCTTTTGTTTTATATATTTAAAAATAATGATTGACTAGCGAATTACAATACCATTTTTTTGACAAAATCTACGTAGTTCTGTATTTGAAGTCATTACTGTGCTTACCAGTAAACCATTTTGTAAACTTTGAGCTAGATTTACGGCTTTATCAAACATTTTGAATGCACTTACTGCATAATCTCTTTGAGATTCTGATTTTATTGTTGCTAATTCTTGTAAATATCTTCCGTATAAGAAGTACAGTTCTGATAAGATGTCAAGTAAATCAAATTGTCTTGCGATACCGATTGCACTTTCAATATAAGCTTTAGCAGAGTCGTAATCTTGTAACGCTAAATATGCTTCGCCAATTATTTTATTAAATTGAGTAATAAAATAGAAGTTTTGGATTTTTGGACTTTGAGCAATATCAAGAGCTTTTAGTGAGTATTCAAGCGATTTTTCGGCACCTGCTGTTAGCAATGTGACTTCTGATATGTAGTACCAAGCAATCAACACGCCAAGTGCATTTTTTTCGTTTGCAAAGTATGAAACTTGTTCTGAATAAATTGCAAGTGCTTGTTTGAACTTTCCTTTTTCTTTTAATACTTTACCAAGTAATAATTTCAAGATATTTTTGCTAAATACGTCATTATTGTTGTTTACAAAGGTTACGATTTGGAATAATTCGTCTTGAATACCGTCAAGTTTGTTTCTCATTATGCTATTTAGAACGCTGATTAAATTCCAAGTTGTAATAGCATCGTTATCCATTATATCGTTATTTTTGTATTGTTTTAATGTTTCATCAAGAATAACTTCAGATTCCTTGATGTTACCTTTTATTGTATTTGCTAAAGCAAGTGTAAGTTTTGTTTTGCAAATATATAAATCATTTTTAATATGATTTTTTTCAATTATTTCAAAAATAGAGCTTACAACTCCGATAGAACGGTTATCACCTTGAAGAACAAGAGCATTAGCAAGGATTAAATATGTTTCAAGCCAAGCTTCAAACAAATCTTCAATTTTGATGTTTCTGTGTTGTTTTGTAGTGTCTAAGTTTTTTTCAAATACAGGCAAAATTTCTGCATCAATTAAATCAATAATTTCCCCAAAATTACCAATAGTTATTAGTGATTTTAGTTTTCTTGATTTTACCATTGCAATTTCTAACTCGTAAGTCGGGTCAATATTTGCAACTGCACTGTCAATACATTCAATTACGCCAAAATGGTTACCTACTTTTTGGCAACATTGAGTTAAATAACCTGTTAATTCAAATTCTTTTAAGTTATCTTCTAATCTTCTTACGTGTTCTATAACTTTTGGTAAATATTCAATTGCGGCTTTAGGATTTGTAAATGACATTACTTTTCCTAAACGTTCATAAATATTGTTTTTAATAAGCGAACTATTCATTCCTTGAAGTCTGTCAACAAGTACCAGTGAATATTTTTGAGCCATTATATAGATGTTTTCATCACCAATAGCAGCTGTTTGACGTACGACTTCAGACCAAGCGTTTAGGGCACTCAAATTTTCTTTTAAGTTTGTTGCAATTAATGCTAAAGATGAATGTGAAGATAAAGTAAATCCTGAAAGTATAACGAATAATTTTTCGTTTACGTTCATAAAGTTTTTATCTCTTTTTACATTTTCTAAAATTGATTTCCATAGCATTGTACTTTTGAATTCATATGCTGATTCATTTACAGGTGTTATGTAGTTTAAGTCAAGCAAACTTGAGAATAATTCAACAAATGCTTTGTCATCAATTTTGAATAATTGATTTAACACAACTGGGTAAAATTTTAGACCTAAAACTGCCGCAGCCATTAAAAGTTCATACACCATAATATTTTCATTTTTTAGAATCTCTAAACGTCTTTTTACTACGTTATCAAAACTGTCTGGAAGTGAAAATGAAATGTAGTTTCTGCTTGAATCTGTAATTAAATTCAAAATCTGTTCAATATATGCAGGATTTCCGTTTGTTTGCTTGTGGATAGTTTCTTTTAATGATTGAGAAGTTCCTACAAACAATGGGTTATATTGATTGATAAATGTATCAGTTTGACTATCATTGAATGGAATTAACGAAATATCTGCATAAGATGTGTCAGTTAGGGTTTTGTCGTATAAATATGTTTTTGCAGAGCGTGGTTCGTTATATGTCAAAATAAATTTTGTATTAATCAAACCTGTTTTTGCATTAATAAGTGTTTTTAAGAACTCATAAGACATATTGTCTATGTGTTCAAAGTTATCAAATACAAATACAGTCTGCATTCTTTGAGAAATTGTGTCAAAAACTTTTCTCAATATCGAGAAAGTTCTTGCTTTATTTTTGAACAGTTGTTCATAATAAGCCGATTTTTCAGGATATAAGAAGTTAATTAAATCGTCAATTTCGTCATATTTTAATGTTGGAAATTCTGATTTAAAGAATTTTGTTGAGTCTTTTCTCAATTTTGAAGTGTTAATGCAGAAGTTCGGAACATTAAAGAAAGTTAGTAGAATATCTTGGAACAAACCACAAGGTGTTATTTGGCTAAGTGGTGTACATTTTCCGATAAGCCATACGAATTGATTTTCTTTTAATTCTTCAATCGTCGCTTTTAATACAATATTTTTACCTATTCCTGTTTCACCACTTAGCGAAATTATGTTTACAGAGGTATTTAAAAGGGTGTTTACCAAAATGTTTTTAGCACTTGATTGGGTAAACAAATTAGGCGAATATTCAAATTCTTTTCCGTCAATTGGTTTTTTGATTTGAATTTCTTCGTTTGGTTTTGGCTCTGTAATTTTGAATTGTCTGTTAGCAGCTTCCGTTAAAACATTTTTAGGTTGTTGAACTTTTCTCGGATTTGGAATAACATTTCTTCTGTTTGGTAACACGTTTGATTTTAGCGGTAAAATACCTTTGATATTGTTGTTACGTTTGATTTTTGAGATTGATTTTGTAACTCCGCTTTTTTTATTTGAAATGTTCTTGTTGTTTTTTGGTAGAACACTTCTTTGCGTTGATTTCTTTTCTGATTTTTCTTGCGTTTCTTTGTTTTGAGTATCTTCTGCCTGTTGTTCATTTACCACTGGTTGAGGTTGAAGATTCATTGCATTAAGTTGTTGCGGTAAAATGTTTAACTGTTGTTGTAAACCGCTCAACTGAGATTGTAATGTGTTTAATTGCAATTGTAGTGCTTCATTTTCAGAAGAAATCGTTTTCTTTTTGATTTTTTTTACTCTTTTTTTGTTAGTTAGTTGTTTTGTAGAATTTGAAACTTTTTTTAATGATGTTCTTTCGGACAACATTTTTTCTGTGTTTTTTAATATGGATTTCCCTGGAATTATCGGAGAATCAGGCGTGCTTTCAGTTTGTGGATTAAGATTTATAATCGCACTTTTTTGCATATTTTTTTGTGGTTGTAAAATAGAATTTTCAATTGGTTGCCTTCTTTTTGGAGTGTATTTAGAAACTTCAGGCAACACAAATTGTCTAGGTGGGGTTAATTTGTTAGTTGTTTGTTGTTCGAAGTCAACATTTGTAGATTTTTTGAATGAATAACCACATTTACGGCATGCCTGTGCGTGTGGAAAATTTGCAGACTTACATTTAGGGCAGAATTTTACGAGTTCTGCACCACATTCAACGCATGATTTGTTGTAAATCAAATTATACGCACCACAATGCTTACAAGTTGTCCCGATTTTCATGTTGCAATGAGGACAATTGATTGTGTCTTTTGGTATTTGTTTTTTACATCTTGGACAAATCATATTTACCGTGTTTTCCTACTGTTAGTCGATAGAATTTTTAACGGCTTCCATAAGTTCAAACAAGCGTTTAGATACTTGTGATTGAGAAATATTCATTTCTCTTGCAATATCAACTTGTTTTTTACCTTCAACATATCTTAATTCGTACAATTGAAGATATTGTTTTTCAATATTTTGACTATGTGCAATAACTACAGAGTCATAAACAGATTGTAATAATTCCCTCTCAACAACAATGTCTTCAGGATTTGTTTTGATGTTTATAAAGTCATAATTAACGTTAAATGGTTGTATTTCAGAAGTGTTTGTATCAGGTGCGTTTGTAACAATTTTGTCGTTGTTAACATAGCTTTGATGTGTTCTTCTAATACGCCCCATATTTTTAAGCACAACAACAATTGATGTTGAAGCAATTTTTCTTAAGTATGCTTCAAGCACAGCTGAATCTTCCATTGTTTCCACAATGGACAGCGAACGATTACAAGTTTCGTTGAAAAAGTCGTCAAATAAATCTTCGTTATTTTGGAACTTTTTGTCGGACTTGATAATTTTCTTGATTAAGTCTAAGTGTTCTTGTGCTAATTCCAATTTTTAAACTTTCATCAAAAATTCTACTAACTAACACTTATATCATATCACAACTTAGAAATTAATTATAAGAGAAAAATCATAACTATCGTTCTTAAATTCCGTAGTTGGGGCTTTTACGTATTTTAGAGCCGCCTTTACACTTTGTAACACAATGCTATCAATTTGTTTTGAACCACTAGAAACTGAACAATTTACTTTGTCAATTGTTCCATCTTTTTTGATTATTATATCAACAATCATTTTTGTAGAATAAGGTGTTTCAGTTGCGTTTAACAAGTCGCTTTGCATTGAGAATTTGATAGTTTTTCCTGCAGTTTTCAAGAAATGTACAACTGAATCATTGTAAGTTAATTCTTGAGGAATTTCCCAATATAAACGTTTTACAGTACTTGTTGCAAGTGGTTCAGGTGTTTTTGAGAATGATTGAGGCATTTTTTGAACCATGCTTCCTTTTTGGTTTAGGCTTGCATTCATGCTTTCAATATCTTGAGGTCCACCGGCTTCTCCTGGGATTTCTCCAATACCTTGTTTTACTTCGTTTATATCTTCAGGTACAGTTTCTTCATTGCTTTCGTTTAACAATTCTGCATCTTGTTTATCTTCTTGAGTTTCACCTTCAATTGGCATGTTTTGCTCTTGGCTTACAGTTACACCTTTTGTTTCGTTAATTTTTTCAATAATCATATCTTTTTTCGTGTAAGCAAAAGCACAAACTAGGATAATCAATAAAATGCCTAGCAGTGGTGAAGTCTTTTTCTTTGCCGGTTTTGGCTGTTGTGTATAATTTACTTGATTATTATTAAATGATTGGTTCATAGCTTCCCCTGGAATATTGTTTTGAGGGCTGTCTTCATACAATGTTTCAATAGTATTTTGGTCGTTTGCGTTAAAATCTGGAGTATATTCTTCTTGATTATTTGCAGAAATTCCCATTTGTTCTTGCATATATTGATTTTGATAATCGTCATTTTGTTGATATTGATCTTCGCTTGAAACATCTGGAATACTATCTAATGATGAAATATTGTCCATATCAAAATCGTCCATATCTATATCAATATTTTGGATATCAGGGTCATTTAAATCTATGTCATCAAGATTTATTTCGCTTAAATCAAGGTCTGAATCGTTAATTAAATTATCAAGCTCTTTATTAATGTCTTGTTTGTTTGCAAATTCAGGTGTCGGATTTGTTGGTTGAGTATATTCTTCATCTTCATCAAAATCGTCTAAATCGTCAAGATTTATATCCTCAAGCGATACTTGAGGTTCATTGTTTTGTTCTTGATCGTTATTTTCGTTAAATCCCGAAAAATCTCCAAAACCATCAAATGAGTTGTCGTTTTCAGTAGAAGTGTTATTAAAGTTTTCTTCAGCAAACTCTGGTGCCGGCGTAAAGCCATTAGCAGGATTAAAGTTATCAAATTGGTTGAAATCTTGATTTGAGCTTTCAACTGGTCCTTGTGGATTTAATAAATTTGGATTTGATCTTTCAACTTCAGATGCCATATCCATTGTAAATTCTTCAAGTCCGCTAAAATCTTCTTCCTCGTCATTTTCTTCTTGTGTTGAAATTTCTTCTGCAACAGGAGTTTCTTCTTGTACAGGTGTAATATCTGCATTCATTTCAAAATTAGATAAATCAACGTCTTCAGATTGGAGTTCTAAATCTTCGCTTGGAGTTAAATCTTCAAGTTCCGGAACTTCAAGCCCATCGGATTCAATATTTTCAAAGTTTATGTCTTGTGCAATATCATCAAGAGTTGTTTGCTTATTTTGAGAGTCTTCTACAAATTCAATGCTATCTTGATTTGTAGTGTTTTCACTGTTTTCTTCTGGTTCTTCATCATCTTCAAATCCAAAATTAGTGTTTAATTCAGGAAGTGTTAAATCGATTGGTTGTTCTGTTTCGTTTAGAGAATCAAAATTTTCTTCAACGTTTACTTCCATACCCTCATTTTGAACAGCGTCCATTAATGATTGTGGTGAGTCGATTTCATTTACTTCATCAAAGTCAAAAGTGTTGTCAGTTTCAGTGTTATCTTCTGTTAATTCTTCAACATTCGAAAAGTCTAAAAATTCAACATCATTTTCGGTTTCAGTTTGTTCTAAATCTTGAATTTCGCTAGAAGATTCATCAATTGGTTCAATTTCATTTATACTTTCAATAGGAGAAAGTTCCTCTATTGGTTGAATTTCATCTAATTCTGATAATTCAGACATAAAGTTATCTTCTGAATTTGCAGAAAAATCAACAGAATTTTCGCCGATATCATCTAATGATAGATCAGGTGTATTTAGTTCAGAAGTTAAATCTTCTAACGGAGTTTCAGGTGCAACATTTGAATCTAATCCAACGAAGCCCTCAAAACCATTATCTGTAAGGTCTAAGTTGTTGTCTTCTGTTTCATCAAGATTTAAAACTTCAAAGTTGTCTTCTTCTACATGTTCTAAATTATTTGTTGTTGCAAAATTTGCTAAATCTTCATCAGTTGGCAATTCTTCTAATTGTCCGGGTTCTTCAATTTGTTCGTTTTCTGACAATTCTTCAAATTCACCTTCTATAATATTTTCATCTTCAAGCATAGTTTCTTCCTTGTTGTCATCAATAAAATCTTCTACAAAATCAGCTACTGTTGAGTCTGCTAGTTCATCTAAATTGATATTTGATGCAAACTCTCCGTCTGATAAGTCGTTGTTGTATATTTGTTGAGCTCCTAAAACATCAAGAACTGAATCGCTAAGGATTTCTTCTGTATGGGCTAGAACGGTTGAAATAGTTTCAAAACGTTCAAAATCTGCAAACATTGTTCTTAATTCTTGGCTTTGTTTTAAAATTTCATATACAAAGTGTTTTTCATTATTTAAAATATCACCGTCAATAAAGTTAACAAGCATACTTTCTGCTTTTATTACATCATTTTCGGCAATGCTAATGTGGCTTTGAGGTTTTCCTTTTTTCAAAGCTTCTTTTAAACTGTTTTCGTTATACAAAACTTCTTTATTAATAAAATAGTAATCTCTATTTTCAACTGATTTATTAATTTCATCAGGTGCAATGGCACCGATAAATGAAGCAGTAGAGAAATCTTCTGATAATTTTATAAATATATATATATCAGGTGTAACGTTATATTCAAATTGTGCTTTTGGTACGCATAAATGGTCTTCATCAGCGACAATTCTTATATCTACTTTTATATTATTGTCAACACAGATGTCTGAAATATCCATGTCTTTTAGTACTGCAGGAATTGTATACAAACTCTCAAAATTGCTAGCGTTAATATTAAGTGATTTTAGAAATTTTATCCCTAATCTTGCCCCTAATACGTTTGCAAAGGCTCTGCTTTGAATGTTGTCATCTATTTTAGCAGAAGAATAACTTGCATCTTTTATGTCTTCGCTAGAAATTTCTATATAATTATTTTCGTCAAAAATACTCATTTTATTATCCTCTACATATTAAGATTACACGAGATATGAAAATATTCCAAAATTTATGTAACGATTTGTAACGAAAATTTAGTTTTGTTTTTTAAAAAAGGCAATTTTTTCAAAAACAAAAACTTTATATAGGTACGGAAATGTATAGGAGGTTTTTTAAATGGTTTCAGGTATTTCAAATGTAGGTTTTCAAGGTGGTATTAACACAGCAACAAACGCAGCTCCGTATATGGCAGCTCAGTATCAATATACAGCTCAACCTGCTGGCGATCAAGTAGTTCTTTCAGGTAAAGCAAAAAAATCAGGTGCTAAAAAAGGTATTTTAGCAACAATCGGTACAGCTTTAGTAGCAGCAGCAGCTCTTTATGCCGGTGTAAAAACGGGTAAATTGAAAGAAGTAGCAAATCCTACAAAATGGACTGATAAATTGCAAAACGTAGCTTGTAAAGGTGGTAATTACGTAGCAAAAGGTGTTGATTATTGCAAAAACTCAAAAGTTGGTACAACCGTTGCTGACTGGGGTACAAAAGCAGTTGATTGGGTAAAAGGTTTATTTACTAAAAAAACAGCAGCGTAATTTAAAAAATATCATAAATAAAAAAGCGGTCTATAGACCGCTTTTTTATTGTCTTTTAAATTTTTCTTTTAAAAAAGGCAATTTTTTTGTAAAAAAATACTTTATATAAT
>CAZKJV010000039.1:0-12157 GCA_964553175.1 uncultured Muribaculaceae bacterium
ATTTTTATTATCTATTTAATTTGATTTAAATCAGTTATTTCTCCTTTATTAAAAGCTTTAAATAATATATCAAAAGCTTTATCTTTATCAATTTGTTTGCCTTTGCTATTGTAGTATTCACCATTTTTTAATGTAAGTATACTTTTACCTGAATCATTTCTTACAGTTTGAGTTGGATAATGTGGTTTATTTCTTTCTAAAAATCGACATAACTCCATGGTTGGAGACGACGCAAGACTGTTTTTCATATTTGTCAAATCAATTGAACGATTTGTTATTGTACCGTCTTCACCATAATTAGTTGTTCTATTTCTAAACATATCTCCTGTCGAATAAGAGCGTGTATTAGGTTTTTTACGAATTTCAGTAAGCTTTTGTTTACCTGTCTCATCATAAATCTCATTTACAAGATCTTGATTTGTATCAAAATACGTACAAGTTAATTTACCATCTTCACCTCTTGTCCAAGAAATCGTAGCACGATCGCTATACGAACCAGTTGCACTAGAACTACTTATAGAATGAGTATACCTGAAAGTTTCACCAGGTTTTAACTCAGATACCTTACTTTCTATATCTGCTTGACTCAAATTACCTGAAGCTTCCGGCGTTTTTGAAATAACTGGAGTTTCTGGGGTTTCAGAAACTTCCGGAGTTGTTGGAGCTGTTGGAGTCTCGGAAACTTCTGGCGTTACCTGAGTTTCAACTGTTTCATCAGCCTTAACTCCTTGTGGTGATGCTGGCGTTTCTTCAACTACTTTATCAGGAACTTTAGCTGAAGATTGCGGAACTACTTCCGAATCCGCATTATTACTTATAGATTTTGGACCTTTTTTAGCATCTTTTACCGCATCTTTAATCTCATCTGCAGACATACCTTCAATGTTAATGCCATATTGTTTTATTTCATCTGAATATTTATTCAAAGCTTTTTGAGTATCTATGGCTTGTTTTAAAGCTTCAACAGAGCTTTCACCATTTCCAGCATTTTTAAGAGCATCATCAATATCAATACCTAAATCTTCTGCTTGATCTAAATAACGTAAGAATTTTCTATCAGTATTTTTTTCTATCGATCTAAAATAATCATTTACTTCATCAGCAGTTAAATTTTTGCCTGAAGAATTTGTATATGTTCCATCACCATTATCTTTTATGCCATGTAATTCTAGACTTTGGTCGACAGAATTTCCAGTAGCATCATGATATGGAATTCCTCTTGGAAGTGTTATTTCTCCATTTCTACCAGTTTTATATTTTTCATTTCCAGCGGTTTTTTCTGACTGAGGTTGAATTTTAGATTGTGCTTGTGGTTGAATTTCAGTTTCGGCCGTAACCGTTGATTTATTTGTTGCATATTCATTACCCATTGCCTCTAAATCTGACATTGAGAACGAACCAAAACTTTAATCTGAAACATTTATAGAACCCGCACCAGAAGTTTCCAACATATCATTCAATTGTGCAAATGAATAATCTCCATAAGATTCTCCTGCTCTCATACGGGTATAATACTTATCCAAACCTTTGCTATCTGTTGCAACACCGTCTGTTCCATTTGCTTTATCCAATTCAACAATTTTTTGACCTAAAACTTTTAATTCTTCTTTTGTATAATCAGTAGCTTGAGCATCAGCAGGAACTAACCCTACTTGTTGCATTTGAGCAAATTGATTTTTTACACTGTCGTAAAAACCTCTATCACCATCATTTACATCAAAACTAAAATTTTTCATTTGAGCTATTTCAGCATTAAGAGCCTCAATATCACCGGTATTTACATCAATACCTTGTTGATTTTGTATAACCTCTTGTTCTGCATCAGATGCTATTTGGACTAAATCTGACAAAAATTGTTCATTTTCTGATTCAATTGCACTAAATTCTTGAATTTTTTCTTCTAACGCAGATTTTTGATTTTGGAATGATTCCATATCTTTTAAATATTGTTGATATGCGTAATTTTTAGTTTTCCATTCACTATGTGCATCATTAAATGAATCAACATCATCAACTTTTACTATTGCTCCATCTTGTTGCTCATCTTTTTGATAATCACCTTGAACAGGTTCTTTTCCAGGGTCATCAACTTTATTAGGTTCTTTTAAATTTGATAAAGCAACAACATAATCAGCTAATTGTTCTTTTGTTGTAGAATTAACTCCCTCTTGATATGTAACTTTATCTTGAGATTGTTCCAATTTTGTCATTACAGCCTCTTTTTGAGCCTGCAATGATGCTAACATTTGTTGTTTCTTTTGCAATTGTTAAGTTAATATATTAAACTGATTTGAATTTCCATCAATAGAATGTGCCATAAACCTAACCTCCTATTTCAAAGCATATAGAAATAATAACGACACGATTTATCTTTTACTTTAACACATTACAATCTTAGTAAAACAACAATAACGCAAAAATATATCTATACTTGCACGACAGTGATTTTACATTTATTTACAATTCTATTAATTATTTTGATTTAAAATTAACTTATGGAAAAATTAAAAAAAAATAAAACAATTGCTTGGTTATCAGCAGCACATTTTACAACAGACGTTTATTCAGGATTTTTAAACCCGATAATGCCGTTTATCGCCACAAAAATTGGAATTTCAATGGGCGTTGCGACATTATTAATGAGTATTTCTCAATTATTTTCACAACTCGTACAACCTATTTTTGGTTTTTTTGCTGACAGCATTTCAAAAAGAGGATTTATTTTTTGGGGATTATTGTTAACCTCAATATTTTTCCCATTATCATCTTGTGCAAATAATTTTTTATCACTTGCAATATTTATAATTTTAGGTAGCCTTGGCGTAAGCATTTTTCACCCTCAAGGGATTGGTTTTGTAATTAGATTTACAAAAGATGATTTTACGAAAAACATGGGCTTATTTTTAAGCCTTGGCTCTATTGGTTATGCCTTTGGTCCAATGATTTCAGCAAGTATTACACAATATTTTGGATTGGAAAAAATTTCAATCACATCAATTGTCGGAACTTTATTAGCATTTTTAATGTTTGCATGCGTTCCAAAGATTTCTAACATTGATAAAAAACCGGAAAAGAAAAATATTTTTAAAGTATTCAAAGATATTTTTTCAAATACACAAATTAAAATTCTTATATTAATTTCAATAATGAAAGCATTAATTTCAAGCAGTTGTGCAATTTTGCTTCCCTTTTTATGGAAAGATTACGGACACAGTGCATTTTACATCGGAACAGCCCTCTTTGCATTTATGCTAGCAGGCGGAATTGGTTCATTAGTAAGTCCTAAATTTGAAAAATGGCTTGGAACAAAAGAAATCATATACGTTTCAATGTTGTCAATGCCAGTATTAATGACAATATTCGTATTCAGCTACAAAACATTACCTATAATTGCATTAATAGATTTTGTTTTAATGGCATTTGTTTTAATGCTTGCAACTCCAATAACAATGGTTCTTGCACAGAAAGAATTACCCCAATACAAAAGTATTATCGGCGGATTTTTAAACGGATTTTGCTGGGGAGTTGTAGGAGTTTTATTAAGTGGCATAGGATTTATGGCACAAAAGTTCGGTATTTTACAAATGTTATTTATTGCAGGCATAATTCCTGCATTTTGTGCATACTTTGTTAAATACTTGAAAGTAGACGAAAAATAAACTATACTTAATTTGCTATGAAAATATCAAGAACATCAAATATTAACGCTCATAGAGATTCTTGGGTGGAAGTAAATATAGACAATGTTTCAAACAACATAAACGCATTGAAAAAATGTATTCCAAACGACATGAAATTTCTTGCAGTTGTAAAAGCTGACGCATACGGACACGGTGCCGCAATGCTAGCACCGACTTTGCTTGCATTTGGCGTCGATATGTTTGGAGTTGCCTCAATTGATGAAGCTCTTAACTTGAGAGAAAACGGCATTGATGCGGATATTTTAACACTTGGTGCCGTTCCGTTTTGGGCATTACCAACAGCAGTAGAACACAATATTACAGTAACGAGTTTTACACAAGAACACATTGACTTCTGTCAAAAAACTTACGAAAGAACAGGTATACCTGTAAAAACGCATATCAAAATTGATACAGGTATGAACAGAATAGGCGTTTCGCATAAAAATGCTGTTGAATATATTAAAAAAGTTCAATCAATGGAATGTATGGAACTAAAGGGAATTTTTTCACATCTTGCAAATGCAGAGGATTATGAAAAAACTCAAAAACAACTTGAAATCTGGGAAGATATAATTTCTCAAGTAAACACAGACGGACTACTTTTACACATTTTAAATACAGCAGGCATTATCACAAGTAATGTCTATAAATGCACATCAAATATGGTTAGAGGCGGAATAGGTTTATACGGATTATATCCGGATTTAATACCAGAAGCTCAAAAAATAGATTTAAAACAAGCCATGTCTGTAAAAACAAGAATTATACACATTCACGAAATAGAACAAGGCGACGGTGTAAGTTATGGACATACCTTTGTTGCAGATAAACCTACAAAAATAGCGACAGTACCTTTGGGATATGCAGATGGAATTCCACGTTTAATTTCAAACAAATTCTATGGTAAATTAAACGGACAAAAAATTAAACAAGTCGGCAATGTTGCAATGGATCAAATGATGTTTGATATAACAGGAATTGACGCAAAAACAGGCGATACAATCACACTTATTGACGAAGATTTGCCTGTTGAAAATTGGGCAGAAATAATGGGAACAATTCACTATGAAATTTTATGTCACTTAAAAGCCCGTTTAGCAAGAGTTTACACCAGATAGGAGAATTTCACAAATGGAAAAAATTTATGATTACGGTATTATCGGTGCAGGTCCGGCAGGATTTACTGCTGCAATAATTGCTGCGGATAACGGAAATTCCGTTGTCTTATTTGAAAAAGATAAAATCGGCGGAGTATGTTTAAACAAAGGTTGTATCCCAACAAAAACAATAATGCATACAGCAGATTTATATAAAGATGTAAAAAATGCAAAAAACTTAGGTATTTTAGCAAACGATGTTCAACTTGATTTTGCAAAAATTATGGAACGTAAAAACAAAGTTGTTGAAACCTTAAGAAATGCTTTGACAAAAACACTAACCGCAAAAGGTATTGAAATTGTTGAAAAAGAAGCTAAAATTACAAAAGAAAACACAATTGAAACTGATACTTGCACTTATTCTTGCAAAAATATTATTGTTGCAACAGGTTCAACTCCAAAAAGTTTAAAAGATTATGACTTTGACCACGAATTTATTTTAAATTCTGATGATTTATTTGAATTAAAACAAAAACCAAATAATGTTTTAATCGTTGGCGGTGGTGCAGAAGGCATTGAATGGGCAAGAATTTTCAAAGATATGGAATGCGAAGTTACCGTTGTTGAAGCTGCACCAAGAATTTTGGCTATTGCCGACGAGGAAATTTCAAAATACGTTGAAAGAATGTTTAAAATCAGAAAAATAAACCTTAAAACCTCAACAGTTATTGACAAAATAGAAAATAAACAAGTAACTCTTTCAAATGGAGATGTTCTAAAACCAGATTTTGTACTTATTGCAATAGGTAGAAATGTTGAAAAACCAGAAATTAATGGAAAAGCAACGGTTATCGGAGATGCTTGCGGTCAATTAATGCTTGCAAACTTTGCTATGTATCAAGCAAGAGCTTTAGTTTCAGGAATAAAATTTGATAACATTTTTGTACCAAGCGTTATATATGGAGTTCCGGAAATAGCATGGATTGGAGCAAACGAACAAGATTTACCTTTAGGAAGTTATAAAAAATCTGTTTATCCAATCAGAGCCTTGGGAAAAGCTCATTGCGATAATGAAATTGAAGGTTTTATAAAAGTTTTGACTTATGATGACAAAATTATCGGAGCATCAATTATTTCAAAAGAAGCATCATCATTAATTCATCAATTTGCAATAGCAATGCAAAATGAAATTTCAATTGAAGAATTAAAAAAAGTTTGTTTTGCACACCCAACATATTCAGAAGGCGTATATGAAAGTATTTTAGGATTATGAAAAGATTACCCGATTACTTAAAACGACAAATAATCGATACGGAAAAAACAAAAACAGTTAGACATATTCTAAAAAATAACTGTTTAAATACCGTTTGCGAAAACGCAAGATGCCCAAACAAAAACGAATGTTACCAAAAAAACACGGCAACTTTTTTGATTATGGGAAAAGTTTGCACTCGCAACTGTCGTTATTGCAATATCGGTTGCGAAAAGCCTGAACCTCTAAACCCAGAAGAACCTAAAAAATTAGCAAATGCCGTAAAAGAATTAGGGTTAAAATATTCGGTTATTACATCAGTTACTCGTGACGATTTAAAAGACGGGGGTGCAAATCATTTTGCACAAACAATTTACGAAATCAGAAAGATTTCACCAAATACAAAAATCGAAATCCTAACACCTGATTTTAAAGGTGATACAAAAGCCTTAGACACAATAATTGAGGCTCACCCAGATGTGTTCAATCATAACATTGAAACAATAGAGAGATTATTTAAAACTGCCCGTCCACAAGGGAATTACGGACGCTCATTAGAGGTTTTAAAATATATCAAAGAAAATTCAAATATTCCGACAAAATCAGGATTTATGGTTGGTTTAGGCGAAACAAAAGACGAAATAAAACAAACTTTTGACGATTTAATTGAAGTTGGTTGCGACATTTTAACTGTTGGACAATACATTCAGCCATCAAAACAACATTTAGAAATTAATAAATATTACACTGAAGAAGAATTTGAAGAATTAAACGAACTTGCAAAACAAGCAGGATTTAAAAAATATCAAATTGCCCCGCTTGTTAGAAGTTCTTATAACGCTTTCAAACTTTTTGAATAATTTATTATTCACCCATAACTTTAACGATAACACGTTTTCTACGCATTCCGTCAAATTCTGCGTAATAAATTTGTTGCCAAGGTCCAAAATCCAAACGACCATTTGTAACAGGAACTATAATTTCATGCCCGATAACAAGACTTTTTAAATGAGCATCACCGTTTGTTTCGCCTGTTCTATGGTGTAAATAATTAGGGTTTGCAGGTGCAACATCTTCTAACCAATGTTCTATATCGTGGATTAAACCACTTTCCGCATCATTTACATAAACACCAGCTGTAATATGCATAGCAGAAACTAAAATCATACCGTCTTGAATACCACTTTTACGCAAAATTTCATCTACTTCATCAGTAATATTTATATAATCATGTTCGTGTTCTGTACAAAACCACAAGTATTCAGTATAAAATTTCATAAAATTCTCCTTATTTTTTTATTGTCCAAAAATCTTTATTTAACAAGATTAAAAACGGAATTAACTCTAAACGTCCGACTATCATATTAAACATAAATATTATTTTTGTAAGTGGAGAAAGTGCTTCGTATGAACCTGAAGCCCCAATTACATGTCCGAAACTCACACCTAAAATGCTCAAAGTGGACATTGAACCCGCAAACCCGACAACAAAATTATTTTCAATTATAGAAACACAAAGTCCACTGATAAAAAATATTACAAGATAAAACATCACAAACGCAATAATTTGCGAAATAATATCAGGCATAACTGTCATATTATTCATTTTAATCGTTACGACAGCATTTGGGTGCAAAAGTTTTACTAATTCTCGTTTTAAATATTTAAATACAATTAATGCCCTTACAATTTTTATACCACCACCTGTTGAACCAGCAGAAGAGCCAAAAAGAATTACAACAAGCAACAACACTTGTGCCGAAATAGCCCAAGATGAATAATCACAAGAAACAAACCCTGTTGAAGTCATTGTACTAAGCACTGTAAATACGCAATCCGTAAAGATTTTAAATGAAATTTGATGATTATTTAAAAACAACAAGCCTAAAATAGCAAGTGAAACCAATACTATCAAGCCTAAATATGTTTTAAATTCTTCATTTTTCAATATTGTATTATATCTGAATTTAGTTATAACTCTATAAATCAAAGCAAGGTTGCACCCTGAAAAAAACATAAACAAAATTACAACCCAATTTATTGAAAGTGAATTGTATCCCATTATAGATTGAGGATTTGAAGAAAATCCTCCAGATGAAATAGTTGAAAAAGAAGTACAAATCGCATCAAATAAAGGCATTTTAAAATATACCAAAAGCCCTATTTGCACTAATGTTAGCACAATATACAAACCCCACAATGCAGAGGCAGTATTTTTAATTCTTGGAGTAAGTTTGTCTTCTGTCGGCCCAGGGGCTTCTGCAAAAAACATTTGACGTCCTGCAACTGCAAATTGAGGCAATACAGCAATAAACAAGATTATAATTCCCATACCGCCAATCCATTGAGATAACGAACGCCAGAAGAAAAGAGCTTTCGGGTAATCAAAATGGGTTAAAATTGTAGCACCTGTTGTTGTTACACCTGAAATTCCCTCAAAAAGAGAATTTATCGCACCAAAACCAAAGAACAGATACGGAATTGATGCCACAATTGAAAAAACTAACCAAGATAATAAAACAGTTGCAAGCCCTTCCGATTTACGAATATCGGACATATTTTGTTCAGGAAAGAATTTATTTACTATAAGTTTACAAAATAAACCCAATAAACAAGAAATTACTCCCGCAAAAACAAAAGGAATTGCAGAATTATAATCTTGATACACTAAAGCAACAATTATCGGCAAAAATACAACAAAGCCCATATAAATCAATATTAAAGAAACAGAATTAAACAAGTAGCTTAATCTCATCTTAACCTACCTTAAAAAATTCTTTAATTTTTTGAGCATCTTCATTTTTTGTAAACACGATTATCTCATCGCCACCCATAATTAAAGTGTCGCCTTTTGGGATAATAACATGTTTTTTACGATTTACAATTCCGATAACCGCACGTGTAGGCAGTTTCAACTCCATAAGTTTTTTAGTTTCAAAATTATCAGGAATTACAATATCTAAAACTTCGCCTTTTCCTTGTTCAACAGTTGCCAAAATACCTACATTTCTGTCACTAAATTGATTTTTAACTTCGTGTAAAGCTGCAAATTTTGTAGAAACGGCAATATTAATACCAACTTGCTCAAACAAAGGTATATTAAAGAGTTTTATTACCTTTGATATAACCCTTTTTACGCCCAATCTTTTTGCCAAAAGTGAACATAACAAATTCTTTTCATCATTATTTGTAACACTTATTACAACATCTGAATCCGCAATGTTTTCGTCATTTAATAACTCTAAATTTGTACCGTCGCCATTCAAAATCAAAGCGTTAGACAAAAGTTCAGATAAAACTTCACAACGTTTTTCATTTTTTTCTATAATTTTTACTTTAAACTTTAAATTTTCCAAATCTTTTGCAAGCATTAAACCAACAGTACCACCGCCAATAATAGTAACTGTTTTAGTTATATTTTTATCATGGAAAAATTTACCTGCCAAAATATCAAGAGAATGCGAAGAACCCATAAAAATTGCTTTATCTTCTTCTTTCAAAATTGTTTCCCCATAAGGAACAAACAACTCGCCATCTCTTGTTAAACCCACAATTAAAGTTTCGCTTGGAAAATCACAATCTCTTACTTTTTTGTCAACAAGCACGGAATTTTTTTCTATTTTATATTCCAATAGTTTCGCTTTTCCGTGTGCAAAATTTTCAACATCTAACGCTTTTGCAACAGTGATAATTCTAAAAATTTCTTCAGTTAGCAATTCTTCCGGCCAAATAATTGAGTCAATTGTCGTCGGAATAGACAAATCGTAAATATCTTTTATAGCATTAAAAGTCTTTTTATACTCTTGTTTTGATACAAAACAAATCGTTTTTGCTTTTGAAAGTCTTTTTGCAACGACACAAGCTACAATGTTCGCTTCATCTTCAGGAGTACAAGAGATAAACACATCACAATTTTTTATATTTGCTTGTTGTAAAACTTCAATATCAGCACCACTACCGTTTATAAATCCGATATCAAGTTTGTCAAAATCATCAGATTTATTTTCTTCATTACCAATAACGATTACATCATGCTGTTGATAAAACTCATTAGCAATCAAATAACCAAATTCACTTGCACCATAAATAATAATCTTCATACGCTGAATATAACGCAAACAAAGACTACTGTAAAGATTTAGTCAAGAATAGAACTAAAAACGAAAAATAGTTAATCTTTCAAGAAATCTTACCGCTCTTACAAGGATATTTTCTTTTGAATCAATCGAACCAACAAGAATTGTTTTTGTTCTTGCAATTTTTCCTGCCAAAATATCCGTTAAAGGTCTATCACCAACAACTACAACTTGTTTTCCGTCCATAAATAAACCTTTTACAATATTTTTTATGGTATTTGAAAACGGTTTACTTGCTCCCCAATAAACTTTGCAAGGAGCAGTTGCACAAACTTTTTCAATATATTCACGATTATGGTTATTCGTAACGATAGCCATATAAAAATCTTTTTTGAATTGGTCAAACCATTCAATAGTTTCTTTTGTAAATTCACCCGATTTAGATTTCATTACTGTACTATCCAAATCCAACAACAAAGCATGAACACCCATTTCTTTTAACATTTCGGGTGTAATTTCATATATATTTTTCAAAATTTTATTAGGACGTAGTATCATCGTTTTTTATCTCCTTTGTTCTTGCAATTGCATATTTATAAATTTCAGGCGAACGCTCAAATTTAATTAACAATTCATCATTCGTGTTCGCAACTTCCAATTCTTCGCCTGTTTTTACACTTATTATTTCTAATGGTTTTGTATAATATTGTTCATTTGGAGTTATAATTTCAATTTCTTGATTTTTCAAAAATTTATTTTTTGTTTTTACTAAAAAACTATCCTCTTTTTTATCCCAAAACTCACATAAAAAGTCTGAACCTGCAAGTCCTTTTGAAATATCGTAGCTATAACTTTCAGAATTATTATTTCCTAAATAAAAGCCTTGCGTATAGCCTCTATTTCCAACTTTTTTAAGCTCTAAGAAATATTTATGTAAATCATCTGTTTTTCCACTCATAACCTCATCAATCGCATTACGATATGCTTTAGTTACAGCCGAAACATAATATAAACTTTTTGTTCTGCCCTCAATTTTTAAAGAATCAACACCTGCATCAATTAATTCAGGTAGATATTCCACAAGACATAAATCTTTAGGACTTAAAATATGCGTACCCCTCTCATTTTGCTCAATTTCATAATATTGCCCTGGACGAGTTTCCTCTAATAATTTGTAACTCCAACGACAAGGTTGTGCACAATTTCCGTGATTTGCCTTACGTTCACCGTCGGTCATATAATCACTTAACAAACAACGCCCCGAAAAAGAAACACATTGAGAACCATGTACAAAAACTTCTAATTCCATATCAGGAACTCTTTTCTTAATCTCAGCAACATCTTTTATCGGTAATTCTCTTGCTAAAATCGAACGAGTAGCACCTAAATCTTGCCAAAATTTTACAGCTTCATAATTCAATGTATTTGTTTGAGTACTTACATGTACAGGTGTTTCAGGCATATATTTTCTTACAATCCTAAACACACCCATATCACTCAAAATTATCGCATCAGGATTAGACTCTTTTATTCTATCCATAACGCTTTCCAATAAAGTGATATCATTGTTAAATGCAAAAATATTTAAAGTTAAATAAGCTTTTGCCCCCAAAGAATGAGCCAGATCAATTGCTTGTTTTAAATTTTCCATGGTAATTAATTCACCTTTACGCATTGCACGTAAGCTGAAATCTACCACGCCTAAATAAACTGCATCTGCACCATAATTCACAGCGTATTCAAGTTTTTCCAAATTGCCTGCCGGCATTAATAGTTCGGGTTTGTTTGTCATAAGAATAGTTTACCCCAAATTAATCACCCGTGCAATGTACTTAACAATATTTTTTACTAAAATTCTATAATCAAAGGAGTTTTCATGAAAAAAATCATTATTTTAGCATTATTAATAATATTTTTATCCCCGCAAAGTTTTGCAACAACAAGCTTTAAAACAATTTCGCCACCGACACAAACAAATAATCAAAATTATTACAATTATCCACCGCCACCACCGCCAAACAATTATAATTACAACAGAAACAATAGAGA
>CAZKJV010000040.1:0-12036 GCA_964553175.1 uncultured Muribaculaceae bacterium
AGTATATTATTGTATACTATGCTCAAAAAATTGTATAAAAATCCAACTTAAAACAATGTGAGCATGGGGGGAAGATACAACGATATATAGAAATTGGGGAAAATGATTAGCGGATTCAGTAACGAAAGAGTTAGTTATAGAACAAGATACTTGAACTTCCCGTCAACATTGACAGAGAACGTTCCAAGCATTAGTAAACCTACGGTTCATGTTATTAAAATTAGATTTAATAACATATTTAAGAGCGAAAAGGTTATGTTTGCTGCTATTTCAGTGCTTTTAAGTTTAGTTTCATTGTGTATTGGACTTGGCATGTACTCAATGTATCAAAATCTTTCTACCGAAGAATTTGTCGAAGCTCCTCAAACCGTTGCTATGGAAGAATTACAGTCTATCAGTGCAGAAGATGCAGGTATCACTGTTATGAATAAAGCTGGCATGCCTGCTGGCATGTCTGGTTCGCAACAAGGCGGAAATTATTTTGCTTACAATAACGGTGGCGGTATTGACCCAAATACAATGCTTTTAGCAAGTGGAAATAAAAAAGACTCAAATGAAAAAAATGTATTAACAACAAAAAAAGCTGTTGTTGATATCGATGATAAAATTGCTGTAAATCCATTTTTACCTACTGATGAAGCAAATAAAAAGATTGTTAAAAAAGTTGTAAAACAAAATCCAAACTTTATTTTGCCACCAACTGCAACAGAAGTTGATGAAGATGCTAAATTGTTGGTTGCAACTTCAGTTTCAGGTATTATGTTTGATGCATATAGCCCATCTGCAATTTTGAAAATTAACAATACTGATTATCTTGTAAAAAGTGGTGATTCAATAATGGGTTATAATGTTTTAAAAATTGAACCTAAATTTGTTACTATAAAATATGGTGCAAATATTTATAAAGCACCAATTGGTAGAATTTTAGCTACACTTTCAAAAGTGAACAATACAGAAGTTAATAATTTAAGTGCGAGATTTGGTGGTTCACCAAGTCAAGGAAGGTACAGATAGAAAATATAATCGGGAGTAAATAATGATAAAAAGAAACTATAGACTATGGGGGATAATTTTAGTCTTAGCAATAGCAACAGTATTAACAACGTCATTTGCATTTGCAAGTGATTTGCGTTTAGCTGTTGAGCAAAACAAACCTGTTTTGAGAGGTAATCCTACAGGTCAATCTATTGATTTGAGAGGTTCTACAAATATTTCTAAAAAAAATCCAAAGATTACATTAAGTTTGAAAAATACTGATGTACAACCAGTATTGAGAATGTTTGCAGATAAAGCAGGGATTAATATTATTTTACATCCATCTGTAAAAGGTTATGTAAACTTAGATCTTGTTAATGTACCTTTAAATGACGCATTTAGAATGGTTTTGCAAGTAACAGACCTTACTTACTCTCAAGATGGTAATACAATCATTGTTTCTTCAAGTGAATTTGCAAGAACTTCAGGTATTTCAAAACAAAGTATCTGTACTGTTCCTGTAAATTACGTTGATGCTTCATTAATTGCAAATTTCTTAAATCAAAATATATTTTCTAAAAAAACTCCTGGTTTATCAAATTGGGACGTAGTTGTTACAAACGCAACTAGAAATGAATTATTAGTTTTTGGTACTCAAAATGACTTAGCTATGGTTAAAAAAATTGTAGCTAAATTTGATGTACCTCCATTAAATACAACATTTACAGTAAAACATACTACTCCTGCTGAAATGGCAACATTGGTATGCAGAATGTTACAAATGACAGAGGGTGCTCTAGATGAAAGCTCACAATCTATTCAATGGGATTATTCTACATCTAGCGGTGGTAATTCAAGAGATAGTAATGATGGCAGAGGCGGAGTTACTGGTTTAGCTGCAAATGTACAACCTGCAAAGAAACCTTTCTTTAATTTTAAACGTAATAGTGGTACTGTAACAGGTTTTGCATCTTCATCTAGCTCATCAAGTGGTTCAGGTTCTTCAGGAAGTTCATCAAGTTCTTCTGGAAGTTCTTCAGGTGGCTCATCAGGTGGTACTTCAAATATCCAATTAGGTAAAAATACTGTTGCTTGTGTAATCGGTGGTGGCGGTTCATCTGCTGATATGTCTTCAGGTTCTACAGGTACTCAATCTGGTGGTAATGGTGGTGCAACTGGTTCTTCAAGTGGTAACGTTCAAGGTGTAGGAAGTGCTTATAGCCCTGTTTCTGGTGGAGTTAGTGGCGGTTCTGCAAGTATGAAATTGCGTTCATTTGGTTCTCAAAAAATGATTGTTAGCTATTTCCCTCAAAGAGGTACAATCAATGTTTTAGGTGGTTCAAAATCTATTGTAAATAGAATTGCAACATACATAAAAGAAAATGACGTAAAACAACCTCAAGCGTTTATGGATATTACGATTATTGAATTGAATGAAACTGGTCAAAGAGATTTTACAAATGATTGGCAGTTGTATTCTAAAAACTTTGATATTTCATTTAATGCCGATGGTAATACTGCAGTTGGCGTGAAAATGGGTCCAAACAGTCCACAAAATCTTTTCTATAAAGTTACAGGTGCACCTCAAGTTTCTTGGTACATCAACTATGTAATTTCTAATAGAAAAGGTAGAGTTGTTGCAAATCCGAAAATTATGATTACAAACGGTGAAACATCAAAAATTGATGTAACATCAGAATATATCGATACTGTTGACGCTGATATTCAAACTGGTTCAAGTACTGGTTCTGATTCAATCAGAAGCGTTGAAAGAGAATACAACAAAGGCGATGACTTAGGGTTAAAATTCGAGTTAGTTCCGTTTATTAGCCCAGAAGGTTATATTTCATTAAACTTCACTGCTGATTATTCAACATTAAAAGAACAAGTTTATGCAGCTTTGACAGGTGGTGGTGACAAAGAACTTGTTGCAACACTATTGAACGAAAGAAATGTTGAACTTAAAAATGTTAGAATTAAAGACAATGAAACTCTTTTAATCGGTGGTTTAGTTCAAGATGAAGATGTAAAAAGTACGGCGAAAATTCCTTTCTTAGGTGATATACCTGTTTTAGGCGTATTATTCCGCTCTACTTCTACAACAAAAGAAAAGAAAGAATTAATAATTCTATTAACTCCAAGAATTATTAAGGACACTGAGGATATAGGAGCTGATGAGGCTGACACACTATAATAACAAATGAATGAACAGTTAACAAAATTAAAATCGAGCATAAATAAAGAGGTTATCTCAAAATTCGATGTTAAATTAATGGAATCAATTCGCTTTGTTCCAATCGATATAAAGGATAACACTCTTTTTGCTGTTATTAGTTCTGAAACTAATAAGGCTGTTGTTGAAGCTGAAGTTAAGCAAATTTTCAAATGTAATACAAAATTTTTGCAAATTGCGACTCCAGAATTAAACGATTTTTTGGTTACGATTGTTCAAGAACTTGTTAACTCTACAAACTCATCTATTCCAAAAACAGGTTCTACAAAGAAAAAATTGGGTGAGATTTTAATTGAAAACGGTGATATTACTGATATTCAGTTAATTGAAGCACTTGCTGAAAGTAAAAAAATGGGTATGCCTTTGGGGTCTACCTTGTATACTTTGGGCTTTATTTCGTTAGATCAATTAAAAAATGCGTTGCATCAACAATCAGGAATTGAAGTTGCAACAAATGAAATGTTAAGAAATCAGGATAAGTATGTAACAATGCTTCCTGAAGACTTTATTAAGTCTAATAAAGTAATTCCGTTAAGTTCTGACGGAAAAACAATCAAATTAGGTATGGTTGACCCGAGTGATGTCAAAATCTTGAAAGATATCGTATATTTGACAGGTCAAACTCCACAACCTTATTTGATGACTCATATTGAGTTCCAAAACGCAATTAACAAGTTCTTCTCAAAAGCTCAACAAGAAACTCGTAAAATCATGAAACAGGTAGAAAGTGAAGTACTTTCTTACGATGTTGAGGATTCTATTTGGGATCAAATTGAAAAAGAATTAAAAGACTCAAGCGGTTCTGTTGCCCAATTGGTAAACAAAATTATCACAAACGCAATTGAATCACACGCATCAGATATTCACATTGAGCCAAGACTTACAAATCACATTGTAAGATATCGTATTGACGGTATTTTGAGAGAAGTAATTGAAATTCCTGCGAAAGTAGAAATGGCGGTAATTACTCGTTTTAAAGTATTGTCGAGAATGAACATTGCAGAGCACAGACGTCCTCAAGACGGTAGCTTTTCTATCAAGTATCAAGGTAAAATGTTCGACTTCCGTATTAACGCATTGCCTGTAAGCGGAAAAGAAAAGCTTGTAATCCGTGTACTTGCACCGCCTGTAAGTTTTGATTCAACTGTTAGAGAAATTACAATTGATGGGGCAACTCCTCAAGATATCGATATTATTAAAAAGATGATTGCTTGTCCAAACGGTATTATCTTGACGTCGGGTCCGACAGGTTCCGGTAAAACTACAACTTTATATTCTTTGTTAAAAGTATTGAATACAGAAGGTGTAAACATTACTACTATCGAAGATCCGGTCGAAATTAAGCTTGAGGGTGTAAACCAATCTCAAGTTAATACAAAAGCGGGTATTACATTCGCATTTTGTATGAGAGCTATCTTAAGACAAGACCCTGACATTATCCTAGTCGGCGAAATTCGTGACTATGAAACTCTTGAAGTTGCAATTTCAGCAGCTTTGACCGGTCACCTTGTGTTGAGTACACTTCACACAAACTCTGCTGCTGCTACCGTAACTCGTTTGATTGAAATGGGTGCAAAAGACTACCTTGTTTCTTCAACATTGTCAGGTGTAATTGCACAACGTCTTGTAAGAAAATTGTGCAAATGTAAAACTGAATATTATCCAACTCACGAAGAAGCTGCACAAATTCTTTTAGATGAGGAAGATATTCAAAAATTAATGAAAACTAAGCTTTATAAACCAACAGGTTGTTCAGAATGTGAAATGACCGGTTATAAAGGTCGTTTAGGTGTATTTGAAATTTTGCCTGTAAATAAAGAAATTAAAAAATTGATTTCTGTTGGGGCTCACGATATTGAAATTGAAGATGCTGCAGTTGCTTGCGGTATGAAGACTCTTAACCAATCTTGTTTTAGTCACATTTTAAAAGGTGATACAACGATTGAAGAATTTGTCCGTGTATTAGGACTTGTAAGTGAATAAGGAGTCCGATTATGCCAATTTATAATTATACAGCTTTAAAAAATAATAAAGAAGTCGTAAAAGGTAAAATTGAGGCTCAAAGCCATAAAGAAGCACGTGCGATTATTCGTAAGATGTCGTTGTTGCCTACTCAAATTGCAGAGGATACAAAGGGTGATAGCACGGCAATTGTTGCAAAGAAAATTCAAAAGATGTCTTTGCAAGATAAAATTGATTTTACTTCAACATTCCAAATTTTGGTTCAATCAGGTATTCCTGTAATTGAGGCTTTAATGTTTTTGGAAAACGATGCGGCAAAAGCAAAATTACGTAATATTGCAAAAGAATTAAGACGTCAAATTATTGCAGGTTCTACGTTTGCTGATACGATAGCTAAGTATCCGAAAGTATTTGGACAAATTTATATTGGTTTAGTTAGAGCCGGTGAAGATTCTGGGGAATTGGAAAAAACTCTTGAACGTTTATTAGAATTACAAAAAAAAGAAGCAAATATTAAAAGTAAGGTTATCGGAACATTGATGTATCCTTGTTTCGTAATTGTTTTGGCTATTGTAATTGTAACTATCATGTTGGTATTCGTATTCCCTGCATTTAAAGAAATGTTTGAAAATTTAGGAAAAGAATTGCCACCAATTACAAGCTTTTTAATGAATATTGGTATTACGCTTAAAACTTATTGGATTTTAATTCCGATAATTTTTACAGCAATGGCTGTAACAGTATATACCGCATTTACGTGGAAAACTTCTAAATGGATGATTGATGATTTTGTTTTGAAAGTTCCATTGTTGTCAGCATTGATTGAATATTCCAATTTCTCAAACTTTGTTGCGGTAATGCAGGTTGCGTATGAAGCAGGTATTCCGATTATTGACTGCTTGTATCTTTCAAATATTACGTTGACAAATCATACTTTGCAAATGAAACTTGCAGATGCGACAACAAAAGTACAACAAGGTCAACATTTGTCTTTAGCTTTACGTGGTGCAAAAGTAATGCCGAAGATGATTTTGTTTATGATTGCAACTGGTGAACAATCTGGACGTTTGGGGGATATGTTACTTCAAGCAACTATATTTATTGATAAAAAATTAGATGCAATTATTGATACTTTAACAAAAATGATAGAACCTTTAATGTTAATCGTTATTGGTAGTATCGTTCTTGTTTTGGCATTGGCTTTGTACTTGCCGTTATTCAGTTCTTACTCAGCATAAAAAAGGAAGATGTTTATGTCAAATGAAGATTTTAATTTTAATAAACCAATAAAAACTCCGCAAGAGGATTTCATTTCAGGCGTTTGGTCTGAAAGAGTGTTGGTTGTAACTCAAGATTATGAGATAAAAGGCTATGTATTTATGCCAAAAACAGGTAAAAAGAATAGAATTTTGTCTGATATTTTAAATGGTGTAAAACGATTTGTTGCGATAAAAGATTGCGAAATTAAACATCGTCTTATTCCTGAAAGAAAAACTGAATATCATAATTTCTTACAGTTAAATTTAAGTTCTATTATATTGCTGAGACCGTTATCAAATGAAGATTAAGACTTATGTGATTACGGGGGCAACCTCTGGAATAGGAAAAGCTTTAGTAGATGAATTACGCAAAGATGACAATATCATTTTTGTAGGTTATAGAAATGAGCAAAAACTTGAACAAGTAGGCTATTTGAATAATAAAAATATTATTCCGTTTTTTATTGATATGACAAATTCTGCTTCAATTGTTGAGGCTACAAATTTTATAAAATCAAAAACGGATAAAGTTGATAGCTTAATTAATGTTGCTGGCTGTGTTGTTGCAGGTGCAATGGAAGAAATTGAAATTAATTCTATAAGGAAACAGTTTGAAGTAAATACTTTTTCTCATCTTGATTTCACGCAACAGTTAGTGTCAATTTTAAAAGGTGGAAAAATTATTAATCTTAGCTCTATGGCAAGTTTTGGAATATTTCCGTTTGTCGCACCGTATTGTGCGTCAAAAAGAGCGTTAGATATTTTGTTTAATAGTTTTCAAGTTGAATATGGAAATGATATTAAATATGTATCAATAAAGCCTGGGGTTATAGCTACTCCATTGTGGAATAAATCAATTGATGGCAATATGGAATTGTTATCAAAAACTAACAAATATAAAAAAGCGTATGATTATTTAGTTAATAATGCAAAAGAAAACGAAGAAAATGGCTTAGATGTAAACGAAGTTGTAAAAACAATTTTAAAAGCTGATAAATCAAGTAGTCCAAAATCATCGTATCTTGTAGGAAAAGATGCAGTTATTGCAAGTATATTTTCACATTTACCGCAAGATATTATAACAAAAGTGTTGCAATTAGGTATTAAATTAAAAATAAAATAGATAGGAAATAATAATGACAGTTAATAGAGATATATGTAAAAACTGGACTCAATGGTTACTTGAATCAAGATTTTCGTTTTTGACTCCTGAAATGAAACAGCAAACAATAAACTGGTTGCAACTTGTAAGGGATAATGTTTTGTTGCGAGCTGACATAAAAGAGGGTGAAACTGTTATTGATATTGGAACTGGAACTGGTTTATTAGGATTTAAAGCTTTAGAAATTCTAAACGGTACAGGTACAATGATTTTTTCTGATAAATTTCAGGATTGTCTTGATAATTGCCAAGAATTTTTAAATAAACAGGGAATAACTTCTGGTTATAAAATTCTTCAAAGTCCTGCAGAACAAATTGCTTTACCTGATAATTCTGTTGATAAGGCAATGTGTCGTTCAGTTTTGGTTCATATTGTTGATAAACAACCTGCAATTAATGAGATTTATAGAATTTTGAAAAAGGGCGGTCGTTTTTGTTGTTTTGAACCGATTATTCGCTCAAATACCAGATATTGGGAACTTACAAATCCTAAAAATATTAGAAATTATGAAGAATTTAAAAACGCCGAAAATGAATTTATGACAAATCCTGAAGATTCTCTTTGTAATTTTGATGAGCATACTATTGCCGAAAATATTGAGAAAGCAGGATTTAGTGATGGAACTGTTGATTCAGATGTTATACCGTCAACTTATGTTGCAAATGCGGATATGGTTGAAAAATGGTTTTTAACTCCTCCATCTCCAGATAGACCGTCAATGAAAGAAAGATTTTTAGATTATTTTGACGAAGAAACAGTTAATAATTATGTTGAAGATGTAAAAAATGATTTAAACGGTAAAGAAATTAGCGTTTGTTCCCGTTCTTTGTATGTAAATGTAATCAAATAATTATAAAAATCTTAATTTTATTTCAAATAAGAAAAAAAAGAGTATAATTTTAGTATGGATAAAAATACTTCTCATCATGATTTTATATCTACTGTTTCGCATGAACTACGAACTCCGCTAACAAGTATTAGAGGGTTCGCTCAAACCATGTTGTCATCTTGGGATTTGCTAGATGATGAAAGTAAAAAACAGTTTTTGAAAATTATTGAAGAACAATCAAACAGATTGATAAAACTTGTTGAAAATGTTTTAGCTGTTTCAAAAGTTCAATCTTCGGAAAATTATTTTTTCAAAAATGTTAATCCGAACGATGCAATAAATTTAGTTATTCCAATTGTGAAACAACAATATCAAGATAGAAATATTGTTTTAAATTTTAATAAAAATCTACCTGAAATATTGATTGATAAAGATAAGTATCAGCAAATTATTATGAATTTGACTGAAAATGCTTGTAAATATTCGACTAAAAACACTGATATAATTGTAAAGACGGATTTTGCTGAAAATAATTTTGTTTCAATAAAAGTTATAAACGAAGGTGTTGAAATAAAAGAAGAGGATAAAGAAAGAATTTTTGAAAAATTCTCAAGAATTGATAATCCTTTGACAAGAGAGGTTCAAGGTAGTGGATTAGGTTTGTTTATAACAAAAACTTTGGTTGAAACGATGAATGGTTCTATTTCAGTTTTAAGCAAAGGTGGAAAGACGACATTTGAGGTATTAATGCCGATTTGTGACATTGAAAATCAAGCGAGGGCAAAATGTTCACAAAAACATTAATAATAGACGAAAGAAAAGAGTTATCAACAAAATATAGAAAAATTTTAGAAGATAACACAAATCAAGTTGAAATTATAAAGGAAATTCCTGTTGCTTTGAAGTATATTCAAGCAAATGAACCTGATTTGATTATAATTTCCGATAGTATAAGTGAAAATTTATGTGATTTTTGTGAAAGATTAAGAGTTTTGACGTATAATATGCGTCCGATAATTGTTGCAATGTCAAAATCTGCTGAAATTTCAGATAGAATAAAGGTTTTGGAATGTGGTGCTGACGATTTTATTTCAGAACCTGTTAACGCAGAAGAATTTAAAATTAGAATAAAAGCACATATTAGACGTGAATATGAAACAAATTTAGATGCAAGAACAAAACTTCCGACAAAAAAATATTGTAAAAAGGCTTTAAAAAGAACTCTTGCGGGTGATACTCCGTGGGCTTGTTTGATTACGGGTATAGAGAATTTTTATAGTTATAAAGAAGCTTATACTGAATTGGCATCTAATAAAATGCTTCAAACTTTTGGTGCAATAATAAGTTCTGTTCTTGATAAAAATGATTATTTGGGAATGGTTTCGGATAGAGATTTTTTGATTATTACCTCTCCGACAAAAGTTGAAAAAATCGCATCATTTATGACTTTTGCTTTTGAGTCAGTAAAAAATAAATTTTATTCTGAACACGATTTAGAACGTGGTTATATGATGATTAGAGGTGGTGAGTTTGCCGAAAAACGTTGTGAATTTGTTAATGCAACGACAGGCGGACTAACAAACGAAACAAAACATTTTAATAATGAAGATGAAATTTTGCACGAATTAAGACAAGCATATAATATGGCAAAAAAACAAGAAACTTCTTCATATTTGATTGAACGTCCACAACTTGTTGGAAAAAATTCGGTTGTTCAGCAGGAATTTAATAATAGAATTATGATTGTTGAAGAAGATAACGCAATGGCATTGTTGTTGACAACGTCTTTGGGGTTAAAAGGTTTTGCTGCTGAAAAATTTGAAGATGTTGAAAAAAATCTTGAAGCTTATAATCCTGCACTTGTTATTTTAGATACAGGTATTGATAAAAGTTTTTCAATTTTTGAAGTTTGTAAAAAAATAAAAGAAATTAATTCTAAAATCAAAGTTATAACGACATCAATTTATCATGACAAAGAGGATATTATGAATGCAGGCTCCGATATGTATTTACCGAAGCCTTACAGTATAGATACTTTAGTCGATTGGGCAGAAACTGCAATAAAAGAATTTAATTCTTAAATTTTTATTTGTTTTCTTCTACCAAATTTTCAATTTTTTCAATCATAACTTTTTCAAAACGTTTGCATTCATCTTCTGTTTTTGCTTCAAACCTTAAGGTAAATACAGGCTCAGTGTTGCTTTGCCTGATAAGAGCAAAACCTCCGTCAAAAATTATTCTCATACCGTCAATGGTAATGATGTCTTTAATTTTTGAACCGAACATTTTTGGATTGTTGTTAACGTATTCTTTGAATTGCTCTAAAACTGCTTTTTTAAGTTCGTTAGGGCAATCTAAACGATATTCGTTTGAGGTGTAAATTTTGTTGAAAGGTTCAAGTAAATCTTCAACTTTGAATGACGGATTTTGTTTCTTTTTGTTTGAAACAATTTCAATCATTCTGCAACCTGCATAAACAGCATCATCAAAGCCGTAATATCTGTCTTTGAAGAACGTATGACCGCTCATTTCACCACCTAAAACAGCGTTTGTTTCTTTCATTTTTGCTTTAATATAACCGTGACCAGTTTTGCACATAATCGCTTCTGCGTTATTGTTGTTAATTTCGTCAAAAAGAACTTGTGAACATTTTACTTCAGATACAATTCTTGGAACTACGTCAGTATCTGCGTATTTTTCAATTACATCAAGTGCGTAAATCAAAAGTAATTTGTCGCCTGATAGAGGTTTTCCTTTTGAATCAATAATTCCAATTCTGTCGCTGTCGCCGTCAAAAGCAATACCGAAATCAGCATTGTTTTCAACAACCGCTTTTTGAATTGCAGTAAGTGTTTTCAAGTCGCTCGGATTTGGGTGGTGGTTTGGAAATCTTCCGTCTGGATTTGAGAATAATTCAATAACTTCGCAACCTAAAGAACGATATAATGATGGAGCAACTACTCCGCCTGTTCCGTTTGCACTGTCAACAACGACCTTGATACCTTCGCCAATTCTTCCGAAATTAAGTTTCATAACTTCAATGTAGTCAGGAATTAAATCGTATTCGACTTTTTTGCCGAAAGTATGTGATAAAAGTGAACCTTTTGAAACTTCAGCAACGATTTTTAGTAATTCTTGAATTGGTTTTTCGTCAAGCAATTGACCGTTATGAGTCATTTTTAAACCATTGTATTGGCTTGGGTTATGGCTTGCGGTAACGATTAATGTTCCGTCAATGTCGTTACAGTCTGTAATGTCTGCATTTACGCCTACGACATCAGAATAATAACCGATAGGAGTTGGTGCAAGACCTAAATCAACAAGGTTTGCACCTGTTGATGTTACCCCTTGAATTAATGATTTTACAAGTGCAGGAGAGTGATTTCTTGCATCTCTGCAAACTGTAATCCACAAATCTTTTGGGTCTTTTCCAGATTCTTTACTAATGTATTTTACATAGGCTTTACCGACAAAAAAGTATAGTTCTTCTGTTACATCTTGTCCATAAATTCCTCTTATATCATTTTTACCAAATGCATTATCCCATTTTGTTAACATTTAACTTCCTCCGTTTTTTATATATAATATTATCATAAAAAATCAATTAATTAGGGAT
>CAZKJV010000041.1:0-12018 GCA_964553175.1 uncultured Muribaculaceae bacterium
ATTAGGGATTATGAAGAAAGTTTTTGAAAAATTATTAAACGAGCAAGCTTTTGCGGGGTATTTGTTTATATTACCGGCAATAGTCGGCACTCTTATTTTTATCATAATTCCGATTTTTTGTTCGTTTGGGCTAAGTTTTACAAGATGGGATTTGTTAAATCCTATTGAATTTGTTGGAATTGATAATTATAAAGCAGTTTTTACAGAACCTGTGTTAATAAAAATTTTAATTAATACTTTTGTTTACGCAATTTCTACAACTGTTTTTGGGGTATTAATGCCTTTAGTTTTAGCATATATTTTAAATTCAAAAATTAGAGGGTCTGAATTTTTTAAAACTGCTTATTTTTTACCTTTTATAACCCCTATGATTGTTATAGGTATTATTTGGGAATGGATTTTTGACCCAAATATCGGAATTTTAAATCAGCTTTTAAATATTCATATTAATTGGTTATATGATACAAATTTTGCAATGCCGGCATTGATAATTGTTTCTGTTTGGAAACTTATTGGTTATAATATGATTATATTTTTATCGGGTTTTAGTACGATGAATAATGATTTGCTTGAAGCTTCTAAAATTGATGGTGCAACCGAATTTGAAACATTTAAGTATATTTCTATTCCTTTGTTATCTCCGACAATATTTTTTGTTGTGATTATTACGGCGATAAGTTCATTTCAAGTTTTTGATTTAATATATGTTATGACTCAGGGTGGGCCTTTGGACAGCACAAATGTTTTAGTATATGCTATTTATAAAAACGCTTTTGAATATTTTAACATTGGGAAAGCAAGTGCATTAGCGTATGTTTTATTTGCAATTATTTTAGTATTAACAATTTGCCAATGGAAACTTCGTAAAAAAATGGTGTATTTAGAAGACGATAAATAAAAATAAAAAGGTGAAAGGAAAAATGAAAAAAGTTAGAAATTTTATATTAATTTTATGTTTATTGCTTGGAAATGTTGTATTTTCAGCAGAAGTTATAATTTTGCATACAAGTGATACGCACGGAAGAATTTCGCCGATTGAATATAACGGTGTAAATTATATGGGTGGATTTTCTAAACGTTTGAATGTTGTTCAAGATGTAAGAAAACATAATAAAAATGTATTACTTTTGGATAGCGGGGATTATTTTCAAGGCTCAATTTATTATAGAATTGATCAAGGTAAATCTATTGCAAAACTTTTACCAGAAATAAAATATGATGCAATTGCTTTGGGCAATCACGAATTTGATAATGGTATAAAAGTTTTAAAACGAAATATTAAAAATTCTAAAACTCAATTTTTATCAGCAAATGTTCATTTTAAAGATAAATATTTGAAAAAAGCCGTAAAGCCTTATATTATAAAAGATTTTGAGGGTGAAAAATTCTTGATAATCGGAGTTACAACTTCAGCTTTAGGAAATCTTTCAGATACAAGTTATGTGAGTGTCACAAATCCAATTGATGAAATTAATAAAATTATAAAAGATGTTCAATATGATAGACTTATCATACTTTCTCATTGTGGTTTAGAAGAAGATAGACAAATTGCAAAAGCTATTCCAAATATTGACGTGGTTTTAGGCGGTCATAATCATTACTTTTTCCAGCTCCCTGAAAGAGTAGGTAAGGTTATGATTGTTCAAGATGGCGAATTTGGGGTTAGAATTGGTGAAGTTAAATTAAATAAAAATATTAAAACTTATAGATATAAAAATATTACTCCAAGTGTAGGTACAGATAGATTAGTAGATAAAAAAATAGAAAAAATTGATGAGCATACAAAGAATGTTACAAAAGAAGTTATTGCAACATCAAAAATATTGTTAATCGGTAAACAAACGATAATTGAAAGTTCACAAACTAATTTAGGTAAATTGGTTTTGATTTCAATGACAAAAGCTTTTCCTAATTTTGATGCTGTACTAACGAATTCAGGTTCTATAAGAATTAATAAAGATTTTAAGGGTGATATTACTTATGCTGATGTATTAGAAATTTTGCCGTTTGATAATAATATTGTACTTGTAGAAATTCAAGGAAAATATTTGAAAGAAATTTTGAAAAACGGAAAACAAAATAATCGTAGATATTTGCAATATTATGTAAAAGATAAAAATATTGATGATAATAAAATTTATAAAGTTGTAACCAATTCTTATGTAGCAGAGGGTAAAGACGGTTATACAAGTTTTAAACATGGTAAAGTTGTTAAAAAATCACCGATTATTCCGACAAAACTATTAATAAATACGTTAAAAGAATTCCAAGAAATTACTGATAAAGATTTAAGATTGGAAAATCTTTAAAATTTCTTAAAAATATTTAATTTCAAGCGTTTTTATAATATAATTTTCTGGTAGACGAAATTAGGATAGTTGACGTGGAAAAAGAAAAATATCATTTTATTGCGATTGGCGGAATTGGAATGAGTGGACTTGCAAAATATTTATTGCAAGAGGGCTTTGAAGTTTCTGGTTCTGATATTAACGATAGTAAATATATTGATGAAATAAGAAATTTAGGTGCAAAAGTTTATATTGGTCATGATGAAAATAATGTCCCTGAAAAGTGTGTTGTTGTTGCAAGTTCTGCAATAAAAGACTCAAATCCTGAAATTCAAAAAGCAAAACGACTTAATTTACCTATTTTGCATCGTTCTGATGTCTTAAAAACTTTGTCTGAACGTTCAAATTGTTTTATAGGTTTTGCGGGTACTCACGGAAAAACAACTACAAGTGGTCTTGCATCTTATGTTATGGAAAAAGCAGATATAAAACCTTCTTATGTTGTTGGCGGAATAATTCCGGAAATTCATACAAATGCAAATTATCAAGGCGATAAATTTTTTATTGCGGAATTAGATGAGAGTGATGGTACTATCGTTAAATATAATCCGCATATTTTGGTTATAAACAATCTTGAGGCTGATCATTTAGATTTTTATACAAATGGTTTAACTTCTTTAGTTGAAACCTTTAACGGATTGATTTCTAGATTAAACGAAACAAAAATTCTGATAAACATTGACAATGATGGCAATAAAATGTTGAAAGGTCATGATTTTATTACTTTTGGGTTAAATGAAGCTGATTATGTAGCTAAAAATCTTGTTTTAACCCCAACAGGTAGCACTTTTGATATTTATTTCAAGGGTGAATTTTTAACAAATTTAAAAATAAAACTTTTAGGAAAACATAATATTTATAACGCATTAGGTGTTTTTGCAAGTTTATGTGAAGCTGGTGTTGAAATAGATAGTGTAAAAGCTCATTTTGCAACGTTTGCAGGCATGGGTAGACGTTTTCAACACGTGGGTGATGTAAATGGAGCTGTTATTTATGATGATTATGCTCACCACCCAACTGAGGTGAAAGCAACTCTTTCTGCTTTAACGGAATTTCCTGATAAACACGTTATTGCAGTATTTCAACCTCATAGATATACCCGTTTAAAAAGTCTATGGAATGAATTTTTAAGTGCTTTTGAAAATGTTCCTCATGTTGTCGTAACAGATGTTTTTTCAGCTTCTGAAGAGCCGATTGATGGCATTAGCGGTGAAAATTTTGCAAAAGATTTAAGAAAATATTGTCCAAATTGTGAGTATATTTCGGGTTCAATTGAGGAAGTTGCTAAAAAACTTTATCCGCAATTAAAAAAAGATGACATTGTTGTTGGACTCGGTGCAGGTACAATAACCTCTTTAGGCAAGGATTTGTTGAAAATAAACGCAGGAAAATAATTCATGAATGTTGAAGTTATTGAAAATTTTAATGCGAAAAATCTGACTTCATTTAAAGTTAGCGGATTAATTTCAAATGCGTATTTCCCTAGAAATATTGAAGAATTGGTTTTTCTTTTAAAAACTCTTAAAAATCCAATTGTTTTGGGTAATTGTTCAAATGTTTTGATTTCATCAGATGGTTATAATGGTGATGTAATTTTTACGTCTAAATGTAATGAAATAAAGATTGATGGAACCAAAGTTTATGCAGAATGTGGTGCAAAAGGTCCTTTTGTTGCAAAAACAGTGGCTGAAAAATCTTTGACTGGTTTTGAATTTATGATTGGTTTCCCTGGGTCAATCGGTGGTGAAGTTTTTATGAACGCATCGGCTCAAGGTCAAGCAATAAGTGATTATCTTGTGTCAGCTTTAGTCTTTGACACAGAAACAATGACTACAAAAAAACTTTCAAAAGAAGATTTATGTTTTGATTATAGGCATTCTATTTGTCAAGATAAAAAATATACGGTTTTATCTGCAAATTTTGATTTAAAACAAGATTTGAAAGAAAACATTGATGAAAAAATGCAATATAATTTAGATTTTCGTAAAAATCATCAACCGTCATTAGCTTTACCAAATTGCGGAAGTGTTTTTAAAAATCCTGAAAATAATTCAGCAGGACGACTTTTGGATAGTATTGGTGCAAAAGAAATGTCTGTTGGTAATGCAAAAGTTTGGGAAAATCACGCAAATTTTATTATTAACGGTGGAGCAACATCTTTAGATATTCTCAATTTGATGTTATTGATGTACAATAAAGTTAATGAAAAATACGATATAAAATTAAATCCTGAAGTTATTTATATCGGTAATAATTCAAAAAAAGAGGAAGAAATATGGAAAATATTAAAGCAAAAATAGATAAAAATGCAAAAATAGGTGTTCTTTGTGGTGGAATGTCATCTGAAAAAGATGTTTCAATGCGTTCCGGTAAAAATTGTTATGAGGCTTTAAAACGTTTAGGATATAACAACTGTGAACTTATTGAAGTTGATAAAAATATTGCAACAGTTTTAAAAGAAAAACAAATTGAAGTTGCATATATTGCTCTTCACGGAAAATATGGTGAAGATGGTTGCATACAAGGTTTGTTAGAAATTTTACAAATTCCTTACACCGGTTGTGGGGTAATGTCTTCTGCAATTTGTATGAATAAAGAATATACAAAACGTGTTCTTGCGACTTGTGAAGAAATTCCTCTTATTAAATCAGTATTTGTAAGAAAAGGTGAGGACGTAAAAGAACGAACTAAAGATTTGACATATCCATTAATTACAAAACCTGTAAGCGAGGGTTCAAGTTTTGGTATGACTAAAGTTAATGCTCCGGAGGAGTTGGAAAAAGCTTATACTGAAGCAATAAAATATAACGATGATGTTTTAATTGAAGAATTTGTTGATGGTTTTTTTGTGACAGTTGGAGTTTTGGAAAACGAAAATAAAACTTTTGCTACTGAAATTTTGGAAATTCGAACAAAAACTGAATGGTATGATTTTGATGCAAAATATACAAAAGGTTTATCGGAATTTATTTTACCTGCAAATTTAAGTGAAGAAGCAACAAATTTAATCAAAGATTTAGCAATAAAATCACATATTACTGCAGGCTGTAACGGTGTTTCAAGAGTTGATTTTATGGTAAAAGGTGAAACACCTTATTTCTTGGAAATAAACACTAGCCCTGGAATGACTGACACAAGTGATTTGCCGGCTCAATCAAAAGTTATGGGTATTGATTATGATAACCTTGTATTACTTATTTTAAATAGTGCAGGCTTGAATAAATAATGACTGAAAATAACGAACAAGATAATGAATATGAATACGACGAAGCGTATATAAAAACTCGTATTCGCCGTAATAAACAAGAAAGATATGTTCGACGCACAAATATGTGGATGCGTAGAATTAAGGTCTTTTTGCGTTTTATTACAATTCTTATTCTTATTTTAGTTTGTTATAAATTAATAAGATTAAATCAATGGTACATGTCTTCGGATTCTTTTGATAGTTTGAAAAGTCCGTATTTAGAAATTGTAAATAATAAAATTGTGCAGGATTACTATATTTTGGCAGCTTTGAGAAAAAATGAAGTTCCTAAAGTTCCGATTTATATGTTTAATACTAATGAAATTAAAAATAATCTTTTGAAGTTAGCACCGGTTGAAAATGTTTATATCAGACGTTTTTGGTTTCCTGCAAGATTGCAAATTATAGTACAAGAAAGAATTCCAATTATAACTATTGCCCCTGATGAAAATGTTGAACCAATTGCATTTTTTACAAAAGGTGGAAAGCTTATCGGACGAGATTTTTTACCGCTTGATCCGTCTTTTAAAACTATAAAAATTTTAACCTATGGTACAAAAGGTGATGATTATAGACATTGGGACGTTGAACGTGTTGAAATGCTTGAAAAAGTTGCGAAAACTGTAAAATCAGTTACAAAAGATCCGTTAGATTTTATTGATTTAAGAAATCCAAAAGATGTTTATATTCAAATAAATGGGTTAAAAATACGTATAGGTGAACTTGATGAAACTTGTTTTGATAGGATTTTAAGACTTCCGTCAATTATGCCACAAGTTCAAACTTTGGATAAAAAGATTAAATATATTGATTTGCGTTGGAAAAACGCAAGTTATATTAAACTTGAAGAATAATAGGGGTATAAAATGAAAGTAACACTAGTACAAATAAAATATAAGCCTGCGGATTTTGAATATAATTACAAAAATATAGTAGATAATTTTGTTAATTCTTCGGATTTGATGGTTTATCCTGATTTTGAGGCAAATAATTTGATGGATTTTGATAGTAATTATTTGGCAAAAAAGTCAGAATTTTTTGAAAAATTATGTGAAAAATTTAAAAATGATACTGTTTTAATTGGTACTAAATTGATTAAAAATGGTAAATTACACGATTTATTAAATGGGTATTTTGATTGTAAAAATGAAAAAGTTTATGTTTCAAATGAATACAAAAGTGATGTAAATTGTGATTTGTATGTTCTTTCAAAAAATAGTTATTATGCGATAAGTTCTCACGACAAATTTGTTGAAAATATTGTTACGAATAATAATTTTATATATGTAAATTCAATTATGATGTCTGATGAAAATATTTTTTCAGGACAAAGTTTTGCTAAAAATTCAAAAAATGAATTAGTCGCTCAATTTCCACTTTTAGAAGAAGAATCTCTTGAAATAAATTGGGAAACTTCTCAAAATTTGATAAAAAATGATGAAAATGAAGAAATTTTTAAAGTTACAACTTTTGCATTAAAAGAATATTGTGAAAATACTGGATTTAAAAAAGTTGTATTAGGTTTGTCAGGCGGTATTGATTCTGCATTAACGGCAGTACTTGCAAAAGAGGCAATAGGAGCCGAAAATGTGTATACAATTTTATTACCTAGCAAATATTCAAGTGAAGGAAGTGTAAAAGATTCTTTAAAACTTGTTGAAAATACGGAAATTCACGATAAAACAATATCAATAGAACCGTTGTTTGATTGTTTTATGGAAAAAATTGCAAAAGAAAATAAAATGGATTTAGCAGAAGAAAATTTGCAATCAAGACTTAGAGGTTTGATTTTAATGTTTACTTCAAATCGTGAAAATTGTTTGTTGCTTACAACAGGTAATAAATCTGAAGTTGCTTGCGGTTATGGTACTTTGTATGGAGATATGTGTGGAGGCTTAAATCTTATTGCTGATTTAACAAAGACAAGAGTTTATGCTTTGTCAAATTGGTTGAATAGAAACGGTGAAATTATTCCGCAAGAAATTATTGATAAAGCTCCATCAGCTGAGCTTCGTCCAAATCAAAAGGATCAAGACTCTTTGCCTGAATATGAAGTGCTTGATGGAATTATTGTTGATTATATTGAAAATCAAATGTCTTATGAAAATTTGATTTCAAAATATGATAAAATTATTGTTGATAAAACTTTAAAATTGATTTATAGAGCCCAATTTAAGCGTAATCAAGCTTGTTTAGGTGTAAGATTAACTGAAAATGCTTTTTGCTCAAATATAAAATTGCCTATTCTTCAACATATTTATTAACAAAAACCTATTAAAAAATTGAAAAATTTTTAATTAAGTATTACAATAGACACACAAAAAACTGATTTTTAAGGGATATAACATTTATGAAAGTACATATGCAAGTTTTAATTGCAATAGGATTAGGTTTAAAACGCAATTGGCACATATTTTTCGGCATTTTAGCCGGTATTGTTGTCGGAGTATTTTTAAACGTTCACCCACATAATTCAATATTTAATGTTTTGACGTTTATCGGTCAAGCTTTCGTAAGATTAATTCAAATGGTTGTAATCCCATTGGTTGTATCCTCGGTAATTATTGGTATTGCAAGTATTGGTGATAACCGACAACTTAGCAAATTTGGGTTAAAAATGGTACTATATTATGGTATAATTACAACTCTTGCAGTTACTATCGGTTTGACTTTGGCTTTGACAATTCAACCTGGACAAGGTGCCGGACAATATATTGATAGCCAATCTGCTATTGATATTCAACAACAAGTTGCAGCGACAATTGAAAATCAAAAAGAAAATCTTTTAAATATTTTATTGGATTTTGTTCCTAAAAATCCTTTATCATCTTTGGCTACAGGTGATATGGTTCCAATTTTGTTATTCGCAATTATTTTTGCTGTAGCTTTAGCAAGAATTGGTGAAATAAATAGACCGGTTATTTCATTTTTTGAATCAGTTTTTGCTGCTACAATGAAAGTTACAGATTGGATAATGTATCTTGCAGCTCCTGGGGTTTTTGCTTTGACTGCAACTGCAATTGCAAGCTTTGGATTAGATATTTTCTCAAGTATTTCAAAATATCTGTTTGTAATTGTACTAGGTTTAGGTATTCAATTGTTTGTTGTATATCCGATATTCTTAAAAGTTTTTTCAAAAGTTCCTGTGTTAATGCTTTATGCAGCAATAACAGAGGCTATGATGGTTGCATTTGGTACTGCAAGTTCTTCAGCTACATTACCTTTAACAATTGCTTGTTGTGAAAAAAGAGGTATTTCTCATAAAATTTCAAGTTTTGTGTTACCTTTGGGGGCAACATTAAATATGGACGGTACCGCTTTGGTTCAAATCGTTGCAGTATTATTCTTGGCACAAGCTTATGGTGTTGATTTATCGTTGTTTATGATTATTCAAATTGCCGTACTTACAATTATTGCATCAAGTACTTGTGCAGGTATCCCTGGTACAGGTTTAATAACAATAGTTTTAGTTTTAAATGGTATGGGTTTAACTCCTGAACAATTAATTTCCGGATTTGCTCTATTGTTTACTCTTGATAGAATTACAGATATGCTAAGAACTATGCTGAATGTTACTTCTGATGCTGTTGTTGCGGCGGCTATTGCTGATAATGAAAATGAAATTAATTATGATTTGTTAAATAATCCGGATAGTTATAATGAAATTATCTAACAAAGAAATTGGCAAAATCGGTGAAGATTTAGCGTGCAAATATTTAGAAAAAAATGGTTATAAAATTATTGAAAGAAACAAACATTTTTCAAAGTTTTGTGAGATAGATATTATTGCTCAAATCAAAAATATGATTGTTTTTGTAGAGGTTAAGACTCGAAGAACCAATAATTTTGGTAATCCTTTTGAGGCAATAAGCAAAACAAAATATAACCATATAAAACATGGTGTTTTGGAATATTTATCAAGTTCTAATTTTTCAAAATGCAACTATCGTATAGATGCAATCGGAATTGTACTTGAACCAAAAGAAGAGTTAAAGCATTTGCAAAATATTTTTATTTAATCAATTTTGAGTAATTGTTATTATAAAATTCTTCAAATTCGTCGTTTAAAATTGCTTGACGACAAGCTTTTGCAAAATTAATTAAATAAGTTATGTTGTGAATAGACATTAATGCCGATGCAGTTGCTTCTTGGCAACGGAAAAGATGTCTAATGTATGCTTTTGTGTGGTTTTGACAAGCATAACAGTTGCAATTTTCATCTAACGGTGTTGGGTCTTCTTGGAATTGCTTGTTTTTGATACATCTTTTACCGTTTGATGTAAAAAATGAACCATGGCGTGCGTTTCGTGTTGGTAAAACACAATCAAACATATCAACGCCTCTTTTTATGCCGTCAAGTAAATCTTCAGGTGTGCCAACGCCCATTAAGTAACGTGGTTTGTTGTTTGGTAATAATGGTGCTGTTAATTCTACAAAGTGGTTCATTGTTTCTTTATTTTCGCCTACGGATAATCCGCCAATAGCATAACCAACTGCATCATAAGATGAAACAACGTTTGCACTTTCTTTTCTTAAATCATCAAAAAATGCACCTTGAACAATCGGGAATAACGCTTGTTTTGGATTTGTTTTTGCTTTAAAACAACGTTCTAGCCAACGATGAGTTTGTTCCATTGCTTTTTTTGCCTCTTGATAAGAACAAGGGAATGGAGAGCAAACATCAAATGCCATCATAATATCGGCACCGATGTCTTCTTGAATTTCCATCGATTTTTCAGGTGAAATAAAGTGTTTTGAACCGTCTTTCGGGTCGCTAAATTTAACACCGTCTTCGGTTATTTTTCTCATTTGAGAAAGTGAAAACACTTGAAATCCGCCAGAATCTGTTAAAACAGGTTTATTCCAGTTCATCCAGCCGTGAATTCCGCCAAATTTTCTGATTAATTTTGTTCCAGCTCTCAAATACAAATGATAAGAGTTTGCAAGAATAATTTGAGCCCCTGTTTGTTCTATATCTCGATTTATAAGAGTTTTTACAGCAGAATTAGTTCCAACAGGCATAAATATTGGCGTTTCAATATCGCCGTGCGGAGTGTGTAAAATCCCCGCTCTAGCACCTGTATTTTTGTCAACGTGAACTAATTCGTAACTAAAATATTTATTGTAATCCATCAATAACAACTTCCATCATTGTTTTCCAATTTGTGCAAAGTTCTTTTTCTACATCAAAATAGATTGCCATTTCACGATTTGCAGAGTCAACTGAGTCTGAAGCGTGAATGCAGTTACATTTCATTAGTGGTGAAAAATCTGCTCTGATTGAGCCAACATCGGCTTTGTCAGGGTTTGTTGCTCCAACAATATGTCTAACTTCTTCAATTGCATCTATACCTTCAATAACCATTGCAACTATTGGTGCTGACGTAATGAATTGAATTAAGCCAGGGTAAAAAGGTTTTCCAACGTGTTCTGCATAGTGAGATGCAGCTTGTTCGTTTGTAACTTCAAGCATTTTCATCGCAATAATTTTAAACCCTTTTTCTTCAAAGCGTGTAATAATTTTACCCATAAGACCTCTTTGAACGGCATCGGGTTTAATAGCAACAAAAGTTCTTTCAATATTCATTTCTTTATCCTCGTTTTTTGTAATTAGACATAACATCTTAATCTTACTATAAACAAAGAAAAATGAAAAGTGAAAATAACTATCTTTGTTACTTTTTCAACTTTCAATTGCCATGTATATCAATTATTTTGTAAAAATTAAGTGTTTACTTTTTATCTTCTTATGTTAATATTAGTATATAACTCAAAAGGATATTTTTTATGTTAAATGAAACAAAAACGCACGAAATTACTGTCGATACGGTTATTCTGACAATAAAGAATAATGCGTTACAAGTTCTGTTAGTTAAACGTGAGAAAGAACCTTTTATTGGCAAATGGGCAATCCCAGGTGGATATGTTCGCATGTCAGAAAATTTGGAACAAGCTGCTGTTCGTGTTCTTAAAGAAAGAACTAACGTTGATAACGTATATTTGGAACAGTTATACACCTTCGGTGATCCGTTAAGACACCCTAACTCTCGTGTTATTACTTGTGTTTATTTCGCACTTGTAAGATATGAAGATGTTAAAACTATGGTTTCTACGGAAGATGAAGTTGCTTGGTATCCTGTAAATGAAATGCCACCTTTGGCTTTCGACCACAAAGAAATTATTGATTATACTCGTGCAAGAACAAGACTTTCTTTACGTTCTTGTCCGGTAGCATATCAATTATTGAAAGAAAAATTTACTCTTACCGAAATGCAAAAAGTTTATGAACTTATTATGGGTAAAGAGCTTGATAAACGTAATTTTAGAAAGAAAGTTTTGGGTACTGAAGGGCTTATTGAATTAGATGAATTTACAAAAGCTTCTTCAAAAAGACCTGCAAGATTGTATCAATATAAACAATTG
>CAZKJV010000042.1:0-11746 GCA_964553175.1 uncultured Muribaculaceae bacterium
ATCTTGTTCCATACTAAAGTTTATTATATATTAAAAATATGACAAATAAAACAGAATTAAGGATAATTGCTAAATCTATCAGAAAAGGGCTTGATATAAAAAATATCAGCCAAAAGCTGTGCGAAAAAATTGCAAATTTAGAAGAATACAAAAAAGCAAAAAATATAATGATTTTTTACCCTCTGGAAAACGAAATAGACTTAATTCCACTTATCAATTCTGAGAAAAACTTTTATTTACCAAGAATTAACAATAATGACTTGGAAATTTGTCAGTATAAATTGGGTGATGAATTAAATTTGAGTAAATTTAAAACAAAAGAACCTTTGACAAATGGAATTTCACCAAAAATATTAGATATAATAATTTTACCTGCATTAATGGTCGACAAAAACAATTATAGACTTGGATACGGAAAAGGATACTACGATAGATTACTGGAAAAAACTAACGCAATAACAGTTATACCTATTGCAAAAGAACTGATAACGGATACATTACCAACACAACCTCACGACAAAAAAGCGGATATTGTATTACAAGCCTAAAACAACTAATTACATCTAGGGTTAGATTCTGTCGGAGTTGAACCATTCGGACATTTGGCAACTGAACCTAATTTTAAATAATCCATATTATCATAATTTATAACCTAATAAGCTGTAGTAGTACCTTTAGAATTTGGTTTTGCAAAAGTCAAAACATTAGAAAAAGTATTATCTGCACCATAAGGTTTTAAAGAACCATTATCAGAATCATCAAAAATGAATGCAAATAAATCTTTACCTAAAATATTACTTCCTTTGTTTGGTCCGTCAATATCAATTTCAATCGAATTAGCAACCATAATAGCTACTGAAGAACCCTCAGCAAGAATAAATGTATAACCAGTATCCCCGGCTTTACCATAAACCGTTCCATTCAAAAATTTACTAGTTGACATTTTATGACAACTATTGTTAGCACCATATCCACAATTTTTAGATACCTTCATAAATTCAGTTATTCTATTACCAAAACGAGTAATTTGAGCAGCAGATGAATTATCTAACACTTTCCATTCACCAACCGGCCCATAAACAGCTACGGCACGACCGATTGCATCATCAAGGTTTTGATATATCTTTTAACCTTAGCAACTTTTTCTTTTTCTCCTGTTGAACTATTCAAGTTTGGCAAAGTCAACGCTGATACAACGCCAATAATACCGATTACGATAAGTGTTTCAGCGAGCGTAAACGCTAAGAGTTTTTTCATAAATCCGTCCTCTGTTTCAATGTTTCCATGCATAATTCCATGTTACCATTTGCGGAAAAAACTCACAATACGGCTATTCTATTAGGGATTGCACTTGACTTTTCACCGTTGTAAAAACATTTTTACATTTTGTAATATTTGTTACATTTCACAATTGTCATTGCACAACCTTACATTATTACGTCACGCTAAATTTATTTCAATTCTTTTAATTGTTTATATGCATCTTGTTCAAGTTGTTCTTCTGTATAGCCATAAGGCATATCCATATTTTGTTTAAATGCAAGTCCATATTGGAATGCAGATGGAATTTGAGAAACAACTTGTTCATATTCGCCCATTACTGAATTAACGCAATGCGGAGTGTTTGGCGGAATTACTGCTAATTCGCCCTCTCTTAAGATTTTAACTTGAGGCACACCGTCACGAACAACTGTCAATGCTGCCGTACCACTTGTTATCATATATAATTCAGTTTGAGATTTGTCATGATAACCAGGGTGAGTATGTAAATGTTCACCATTTCTTAATTTTGCCATTGGAGTTGGTTCTTGCGTATTTGCTTGAACTATTGATGTACCAACAGATGTAGCACCTTTTGTTGAAGATAGTGCAGTTGAATTTGTTAGCCAACAACTTTTTTCCATTGACCAGTTATTAACTTTATCATCTAAGCAATAAACTGCAACGTTATCATTTATAAATTTTAAGCCCGTAATATCAAAGCCTATTTTATTATCAGTATTCCAAGCTCTAACAACTGACTCTTGTTCTTTATCATAAATTTGTTTTTGGTTTAAAACATCACGTAGTTGATATTCACTTTCAAAATTAGTTTTCCAGTAAATTCTATTTGTACCTTTTTTATTTTTAAATAAAACATCACAATCTTCTAATTTATGAATAGTGTCATCACTTAAACCATTTTTTTCACTTCTTAAAGCAAGTTTTGTATTCAATTTTGTTTCACGAACTTGTTGATAAACAGGTCTTATTGTTTCTAATTCATCTTCGTTAAACCCTTTTTGAGAAAGAACTTCTTTTTTATAGCTCCAAACAGGGTAACGATTGAATTTTACGTAACCGTCTTTTGTATCAGAAATTTCACCTGCATTTTTTAATTTTGCAGTTATTTCATTATTTTTGTTTTCATCTTTTGAAAATAAATTTGCTTTAAATTCACCGTTATAAGTATGAGAATTTCTATAAATCAATTCTTTAAATTTGTCTTTTAACGCTGGGTTATTTTCATTATTGCTAGAATGTTTTTCATACCAAGAGTACTCTTTTTTTGTCATAAGTATTTGCGGATACCCTTTTTCCACAACAATATTTGCGTTTGTACCCTTATTTAATAACACGGTTGAATTTTCTTTAATATCTACTGATTTACCGTCAATAATTAACTTTCCTGAAGCTTTTTTAGGAAAAGTAACTTGAGTATCATATTCAAAATTATTAGTTTTATTTAAAAAATTAACGGCATCTTTTCCGTAAATCATTTCAGTTTGAGTTTCAGGCTCAACAATATAACCGCCATTTGCAGTTTTTTCTAACTCAATATCTTTTAATGTTGAAGTTATAACAGACGCTTTTGTAATTTGAGGAGCATTTCCTCTAAAATTTACATACGAACGAAAACTAACAGGAATAGAAGCATAACTTTGCTTTACATCTGCTGTTTTTGAAGATTTCTTATTTTCGACCAAGCCATAATCAGGCGGTTTCGCAAACGAATTTCTATATACACTAATATTCATATATATTTAAACAAATTTTGCACGTAAAAATTGCCTAATATACACTTTATGTTAAAGTATTGTAAATAAAAACGGGTGATTTTACTCACCCATTTTTTATTATTCATTTTTTGTAATATCTTCGCTCGTTGCAATCAATTCATTAATTAATTTCTTTGCTATTCTTTGGTTATTCAATGTTGCATTACCTGCAATACAACCTCCCTCACAACACATAACCTCTATAAGGTTACAGCCGTCATCACATTCTCCACAACTAGCAAATTTTTTAAGTTGTTTTATTGAATCTTTATTCAAACCGTTAATAACAAAAGGTTTAACTGCATTTTCGTCTTGCAATGTCTTCTTAACAGCCTCTGCAACACCACCTGTTACGCCAAAATTTCTTGCTTGTTTTGAACTTTCATTATCAAATTTTTCTTCTTCACAATCCAAAATTTCAACTTTTTTAGCAATAAAGAATGCACCTAGTTCTTCACAACTCATAATGTAATCTACATTTTTGTCGTCAAAACCTTCAGCTCTTTTTGCGACACAAGGGCTTACAAAAACAGTAACTGAATCAGGATATTCTTTTTTTACAAGTTCTGCGGTGTAATACAAAGGAGTTTTTGTATCAGAAACAAATGGTTTAATTTCAGGCAAATGTTTTTTGATAAGTTGATTATAACCCGCACAGCAAGAAGTTGTCATAAATTTATGACCCTCTTCCATACGTTCGATAAATTCTTTACCCTCATTTTTTGCCGTAATATCTGCACCTTGAGCAACTTCATAAACTTCAGAAAATCCTAATTTTTTAGTTGCATTTTTTAATTGATAAATATTTCCAGGGAATTGACCTGCAATTGATGGAGCAATAAGTGCAATTACTTTTTTACCTGATTTTATTGCTTTTAAAATATCAATTAATTGACTTTTTTCGTGAACAGCACCAAAAGGACAAGCCGCAATACATCTACCACAACTTATACATTTTTCAAAATCAATTCTTGCAAGCCCATTATCATCTTTAGCAATTGCACCAACAGGACAAGCGTTTTCACAAGGCACTGTAATTTTTACGATTGCATGATATGGGCAAGCATTCATACACATACCACATTTTTTACATTTTGTTGCATCAATTTTTGAACGACCGTCACTAACTGTGATTGCCCCAAATTTACAAGTATTTTGACAAGGTCTTGCAACACAGCCTTGACACAAATCTGTAACATAGATTTGACTAGGTACACAGCCTTTGCATGCATCTTGCAATACTGTCAAATTTTTTCCGTCTAATTCTTCACGTGCTAAAGATTCTTTTGCATAAGTTGACAATGTTTTTCTTTCGTCATCATCTTCAATTGAAAAACCTAAACCTGCAATTGCTCTATCTTTAATAATTGCTCTTTCTTTATGAATACAGCATCTGTAAGGAACGTCAGCACCTTTCGGACGCATGTCATAAGGAATTAAACGTGTATTTTCTTCAAAATTATCAGAGAAAAAAGCCTCAATAATTCTAACTAATATCTCTTTTTTGATTTTAATTTCTTGACTATTATTATTCATTTCTAATACCTCTTTGAAAAATATTTATTCTATTCGTTTTCTTTCAATTTTTCTTCAATAACTGAAATAATTTTTTCTGCCGTAGCTTCGCCAATTACAACATCATCAACTTTTGCATAAGGAGCTTTTGAGTAACCACTTGAACACAAATCTAAGCAAGTTTTACCTAAGACTTCTATTTTATCTCCATATTTTGCAGGCAAAGTTTCTGCCAATTCTTGTAATTTTGCACCACCCATTACAAAACAAGTTGTGCCTAGACATAAATTTACGGTAATTTTCTTCATTTTCACCTCACATATATTGTATTATTACTTTTTTATAATATTTTGTTTGAAGAATATTCGCAATCTTTTTGATAATATTTTTACGAATTTCTATTTCAATCGGCAAATTAGGGTCATAATGTGCCTAATTTAATTTTGCACCAACCATAAACGTAATGCAATCCGTATTAAGCATAAATTTTATTAATTTACCCGCAGCATCATCACTATTTTCAGAATTTTCTAAATATTCATAAATTCTTGTAAGAGTTAAAATCCCCTCTGTAACAAGGTCTATACCTTTCATATAAGAAATTGACGGAAGTTTTCCCTCACTCATATTCAAGGTTGTTTCTATCGGAATATTTAATTCTCTGGACACAAAATTTGCGGTAGTTCCACCTGCAATAGCCTTTTTACCATCAAACTCCATCAATGTCTTTGAATAAAATAAGTCTTTATCTTGGTGATATGTGGACCTATAAAAACAAGTGCATTTCTTGGTTCTCTATAATACACACAAACCGCAGAAACATCATCTTTCGGCAATTTGTCAGGCTCTTTTAAATTGCCTGTTTCACAACTCTTGTTGCAAGTGTATGACTTGAAATTTCTGGATTATTTGCCAATTCTTTTTTAATAATTTCAATAACGCACTCACGTCGTAGTCCCAATCTTAGCTCTTTAGACCCCATTGCTGATTGAGTTGATCCTTCAGAACAAAAAATTAATCTGTCATTTGCTTGCAATTTTATATTACAAGTATGCATATAAGGATTTTGGAATTTTTTTGAAGTAAAAACTTCATATTCAGGTTCTAAAACTTCACCGTTTCTTATCCAAATAAATTAAGGATTACCTTCTTCAACAATTTTTACATCTAAATTATTTCCTTTTAAATATTTTTCTATAAACCCAAGATTATCAACGTTTCCTCGTGCAAAACAAGCACTTCATATGCAAACTTTTATTTCTTTTGTCATAATAAAACCGTATCTTTGTTATTCCTTGTAAATTGTAAAAAACTTCCAATTAAGTTTTCATTCCAAACATTTATATCTTTTGATACATTCAAAATTCTTGGAGTAAAATTCCAAATATATTTTATACCTGCATTAGCTAAAAATGTAGCACTTTCTTGTGCATATTCAGCAGGCACTGTCAAAATAGCAATTTCAACATTTAATCTTTTTGCTAAATCTTCTAACTTGCTTGTATGAAACACTTCTTTATTATTAATTGTTGAACCAACTTTTATCGGGTTATTATCAAACATAGCAAGCACATTCAAACCATAATTTGAAAAACTATCATATTTTGCCAGAGCAGAACCTAAATTACCGGCCCCAACAATAAACGCATTTTTTGTTTTTTCAAAACCTAAAGTATTTTCTATGGCATTTTTTAATTCGCAAACATTGTACCCAACTCTACATTTGCCGGTATTATTCAAATATTTTATATCCTTTCTAACTTGAGAATCATCAATATTTAACAACTCAGCAATTTGCGTACTTGAAATATTAGCATTTACGTTATCATTTTCAAATTCGTCTAAAATATTGTGATACAATGCTAAACGATTAATTACCTTATCAGGAATATTCATAACCTACCTCAAAAAATTAAAATAATGGGGTATTCATATAGAATACCCCATTATAAATTGTTTATTAAACAATACCTTTGTAAGCGTTAGAGTAAATTTGTTTCATTTCGCTCATCAATGGATATACAGGGTTTGCACCAGTACATTGGTCATCGAATGCTAATTCAACTAATTCATCTAAGTGTTCATCCCAATATTGTTTTGTGTAACCATTTTTGCTAATAAATTCTTCGATAGAATTTGGCAAGTTGATTGCTTTCATTAATTTATCAACGGCTTTGATTAATAATTTAACTTTATCATCATCGTTTTTACCGCCAAGTTGTAATTCGTCAGCAATTTGACCATATTTTGCTTTAGCACATGGATATTTGTATTGAGGGAATGTAGCTTGTTTTTTAGGTGCATCAGAAGCGTTATATTTAATAATTTGTCTGATTAACAATGCGTTTGCAACACCGTGAGGAATGTTGTACATTGCACCTAATTTGTGAGCCATTGAGTGGCATAAGCCTAAGAATGAGTTTGCAAATGCCATACCAGCGATTGTTGCTGCATAGTGCATTTTTTCTCTAGCCAATGGATCGTTAGCACCTTCGTTGTAACTTCTTTCCAAATATTTGAATACTAATTTTGTAGCTTCCAAAGCATTTGAATTTGTGAAGTTTGTAGCCATACAAGATACATAAGCTTCAATAGCGTGAACTAATGCGTCGATACCAGATGCAGAAGTTAAGCCTTTTGGCATACCATCTACAAAGTTAGGGTCAACGATTGCCATATTTGGTGTCAAAGCGTAATCTGCAATTGCATATTTTACGTGAGTTTTGTCATCTGTAATAATAGCAAATGGAGTTACTTCTGAACCAGTACCAGATGTTGTTGGGATTGCAACCATTGTTGCTTTTTTACCTAATTCTGGTAATTGACAAATTCTCTTTCTGATATCCATAAATCTCATAGAGATATCTTCAAATACTGTATCAGGTTGTTCATACATTAACCACATAATTTTTGCTGCGTCCATTGGAGAACCACCACCTAATGAAATGATAACATCTGGTTCAAATGGTTTCAAAATAGACATCGCTTGGTTAATTGTTGACAATGTTGGATCTGGTTTTACATCAAAGAATACTTGGTGTTCAATACCAATTTCATCTAACACGTTTGTAATTTTATCAACAGCACCTGAATTGTACAAGAAACTATCTGTTACAATAAATGCACGTTTTTTACCTTGAAGTTCTCTAAGAGCTAAGTCTACAGCACCTCTTTTGAAGTAAATTTTTGCCGGAGCCTTAAACCATAACATATTTTCTCTCCTTTCAGCTACTGTTTTGTAATTTAACAAGTGTTCTACGCCAACGTTACCAGAAACAGCGTTGCCACCCCAAGAACCACAACCTAATGTTAATGATGGTTCTAATTTGAAGTTGTATAAATCACCGATACCACCTTGAGATGATGGAGAGTTGATTAATACACGGCAAGTAGGCATTTTTTCAGCGTATTTGTTAATTCTTTCGCTTGTTCTTTCATCTGTATATAAAACTGATGTATGACCTGCACCACCTTTGCTTACCAATTCATAAGCCATTTCAGCTGCTTCTTCATAATTTTTAGCTTTATACATAGATAAAATTGGAGATAATTTTTCTCTTGAGAATGGGTCGTTCCAATCTACTGCAGGTCTTTCAACTAAAAGAACTTTTGCATCTTCCGGAGTTTTAAATCCAGCTAATTCTGCAATTTTGTGTGCAGGTTGACCTACGATTGCAGGGTGAGCAGTTCCTCTTGCAGGATCAATGAACGGTAAATCTACCATTTTCTTTTGTTCAGCTTTGTTTACAAGGTATGCACCACGGTAAACAAATTCTTTTTTAACTTCTTCATAAACACTTTCAACAACTACAACTGATTGTTCAGATGCACAAATCATACCGTTATCAAAAGTTTTTGACATCAAGATTGAAGAAACTGCCATTTTAATATCAGCTGTTTCATCAATTACAGCTGAAGTATTACCAGGACCAACACCTAAAGCTGGGTTTCCTGATGAATAAGCTGCTTTAACCATACCAGGGCCACCTGTTGCAAGGATACAATCGATTTCAGGGTGTTTCATCAATGCACTTGATAATTCGATTGATGGAACGTCAATCCAACCAATAATATCTCTTGGAGCACCAGCTTCAACTGCAGCATCTAAAACTAATTTAGCAGCAGCAATTGTTGATTTTGTTGCTCTTGGGTGAGGTGAGAAAATAATCGCATTTCTTGTTTTTAAAGCGATTAAAGATTTAAAAATTGCAGTTGATGTAGGGTTTGTTGTAGGAATGATACCTGCCAATACACCTAAAGGTTCTGCAACAATTTTAATACCGTTTGCTTTGTCTTCTTTAATAATACCGCAAGTTTTTGCGTTTTTGTGTTTGTTATAAATGTATTCAGAAGCAAAGTGATTTTTAATAATTTTATCTTCCAATATACCCATACCAGTTTCTTCAACTGCCATACGAGCTAAAGGAATACGAGCTTTATCTGCAGCAGCTGCAGCAGCTTTGAAAATTTTATCAACTTGTTCTTGTGAGAAATGTGCATATTCTTCTTGAGCTTTTTTTACTCTTTTAATTAAAAGTTCAAAAGATTCTACACTGTCTACTAAATTAGAAGCTTTGTAAGCTTTTTCCAATTTTTCAACATCTTTTTGTTTTTTTGCTGTTTTAGGGCTTACAGCTTTTTTTGTTGTTGTTTTTGGCATTTTATAGATCTCCTTTTTTAATTGTGATTTTTTTCCCTATTCACAGTATAAAAAATAATAAGTGTTTTGTCAACCCTTATTAAAAAATTCCTATTTACAACTCTTTACATCGTTATTTTTTTCACGATTTAAAAATTAATCGTGAAATTATTCCTTATTATTAGGTTGGATTTTCTTTGAAATATATAAAAACGGAGTGTCTAAAAGTGCAATAAGTAATTTTATCGCATAAGTAGTTATAATTAATTGTAACAACACAGTTGTAGAGAATATACCTACAAAAGCAATTACAGTAAACAAAATCGTATCAAAAAATTGGCTTATCATTGTAGATGCATTATTTCTAATCCATAAATATTTATCAGACGGCAAAGCTTTTTTGATTAACATATATATATAAACGTCTAACGTATTTGAAATAAAATACGCTAACATACTACCAAAACACACTCTTGGAGTAACACTAAATAAAGTTTTCATCGCTTCACCTGCAAAATCAGAAGAATTTGAAATAAAATGCAAATCAACTTGCGTAAAAACAGTAAACGACAAAAGAGCGAAAAACCCAATATATACGCTCTTTTGAGCTTGTTGAACGCCATACTTTTCATTTATAATATCAGTCGCCAAAAATATTGAACCAAAAGTAACGTTTCCAAGAGTTAAAGCCATATTAAATATATCAACGCATTTCAAAACTTCCACATTTGCAATAACTGTTGCCATTGCAATCCAGCAAAATAAACCGATTTTGCCAAAAAATTTGTATGCAAAAAGTACGCAACTAAAATTTATTAACAAAGAAACTAAAAATAAAATTTCATTCATTAATTGCTCCCTCTATAATTTTTGACACATCATCAAAATCTTTTTCAGTATCAATGTCATTATATTCAGATAAATATACCAATGGTTTTTTGCCGATAAAATCATTAACCTCATACATTACATCTCTTTTTATAATATAAATTGAGCCTGTTTCCGTAAACATTGGATAATGCAAATGTTCATCTTGTCGTCTTGGGCGATTTCTATAATCAAAAAGACACTCAAACTCTTTTGTATGAGGGTTTTGTCGCCATTTTGAATGAGTTGTACCAAGATTTTGAACAGCAAAAACTGAATCACAATCATTATTTAAAAAGATTTCAAAAGCTTCGTCCAATTGTTTTGCATCTCTTGTCGGAGTTGTCGGTTGCAATAATACAACTACATCCGGAATATAATTTTCTTTTTCTTTTAGATATTCGCAAACTTGTATTAAAACAGGTATTGTTTTAGTTTCGTCTTGTGCAAGTTCTTCTGGCCTATCAATAACTTCACAATTGCATTCTTCTATTGCAACTTGTTTAATCTTTTCATTTTCGGTTGACAAAACAGTTCTTGTAACATATTTTGAATGTTGACCTGCCATTACCGAATAATAAATAAGCGGGTGCCCTGCAAGAGGTTTTATATTTTTCATCGAAATTCCTTTTGAACCGCCACGGGCAGGAATTATTGCCAAAACTTCCATAATTTCTCCTAAAAATTACCCATTAAATCTACGAGTTTTTTGTGCAATTTTACATTATGAACTCGCAAATATTCAACACTCTTTTCTATTGCAATAGAATTTAATGCAACAGTAAAAATATCTTTTTCTTCGTTTTCTGAACTATTAATATCAAGCAAACTTTTTCTGGATAAACCAACCATCATTTCACAACCAATTGATTTAAACTCATCAATTCTTCTTAATAACTCAAAATTTTGTTTTTGAGTTTTTCCAAACCCAATTCCAACATCTAAAATAACATTTTCCTTATTGATACCACATTCTAAAGCTTGTTTTAATTTTATATTTTTTAAATTTAAAAATATATCATCAACTAAATTATCATATTGCGGATTATCCTGCATTGTTTCAGGAGTTCCTAAAGAATGCTGTAGAATAACTTTTACACCTGATTTTGCAATAACTTTTGCCATATTAAAATCATATTCAAATCCTGAAACATCATTTATATATGAAACACCTAAATCAACAACACGCCTTGCAACTTCACTTGAACGAGTATCAACACTTATCGGAGTTACGATATTTCTATTATTTATATATTTTAGAATTGGCTCTATCAATACAATTTGTTCTTCTGCACTAACTGGATTAGAATACGGTTTTGTACTTTCTGCACCAATATCAATAATATCAGCACCGTCCTCAATCATCTCATTCAAATGTTTTACGGCATTATCAAAATCGTAATATTTTCCACCATCGGAAAACGAATTTTTTGTTAAATTTAAAATTCCTACAATCTTTGGAGTTGATTTTAAATTATAATTTTCTAAAAAATTTTCTAATTCTAAAGACAATTTTTCCATTAAAAAAGGTTGCGTTAGAATTTTTTGAGCAATTTTTCTTATTTGCGAAACACTACCACCTAAAATACAATCAGTTGATGTAACTTTTGCCGTCAAAATATCTCTATGCACGGCACAATCAGCCCCGACAGACAAGGCAGTTTGTTTTAATATATTTGCTTGAGGC
>CAZKJV010000043.1:0-11610 GCA_964553175.1 uncultured Muribaculaceae bacterium
ATCCAATGATTAGAGCTTTTGTTATAATGTAGTTTTGTTATTTCTTTTTTTAAATTCATAATTATTAAAACATTAATCTAAATAGTAAGAAACGTTTATTTAATTTTTCTGTAAATTTTCTTAGATTTTTTGCAGATGCTGCAATGTCTGTTAGAGTTTTGCTAACATCTTTCTTTTCGCAATCATTAAGAGAGTTTACCACTTCTAATGCACTTGATAAGTCAACCATTGCTTTGTTTACGCTGTCAACTGTACCCATTAAGTGGTCTTTAAGTTTTTCATCTTTTGTCATCATATTAACTGAACTGCTTATTTCATTTACGTTTGAAATAATTGCACTCAAGTCTGAACTTAATTGTTTTGCATCAGAGTATTCAAGTATTGAATTTACGTTGTTTGTGAATTTTGTTAGAGCTTCTGTTGCTTCAAACATTGTTGGTTTAAATTTAGGGTCGCCAACAACATCTTCAGTAAGTTTTGTGATTTTGTGGAAATCGTTACTGAATTTATCAAGCATTTTTATCATTTGGTCTAAATCGTTGCTTGAAGTTTCAATCAATTTTTCAGCTTTTTCAATTGTAGTTGTTGCTTGAGCTGTTAATTCATTGATATTTACAACAGATTGTTTTAAGTCTGCAATAACTTTATCTGAAAGTAATTCGTTTACTTTCAAGTTTGTTTCTGTCAATGATTCTGCGGCTTTATATTGTAAATCCATAAAATCAGAAAGACGCATAGGTTCAATGATTGTATAAGGAGAAGTTTGTGGCGGATAACTTAACGCTACGTTGTCTAGCGGTGTTATTCTCATTTTTTTAACACCTTTATCCGTAATTAATTCCCCTTTCATAAATTCTGGTAAAATTAATCCAGGAAGATCTACAACATAATCAATTTTATAAGCGTATGTTGTATTAACTTTTCCTTGCATTTCTGTTGGAATAGCTTTTGTAATAACTATTCTTGTATCTTTTATGTATCCTACATCGTAGAATTTATTATCTAATTTTATTTGAACAGGGTCATTTTTAAAGATTAAATCTTTATTTATAACAGGCAAATATGTCGTTCTTGTTCTTGGTGGCATAATTTCTAAGAATTGTTCGCCGATAAGTCCTGATTGCTGAATGGACAAAGTTGATGCTTTAGGGATAGTAATATTAGGTTCGGTTATTACGAATTTTAGTTTTACGTAACTTTTTTCACCATTGATTACTGGTGTAATTTCTTCAACTTGTCCGACACGAAGCCCCATCATTTGAACTCCAGAGCCTGCACGCATACCGTTTACATCTTTAAAATGTACTTCAATTCTTTCTGCTGAAGAAAAAGCACGACCTTTCACCCACAATACCGTAAAAATAAGTATTGTTAGTGCTATAAGTGTTAATATTCCTACTTTGAACGACGATGATTTAAGTTTCATTTTCTTTTATTTTCCTATTTTATATTTATTATATCAAAAAAAGCTATTCTGTTAACATTTTCATTGGTCCGGTTAAAGATGCGTTAATAAATTGTTTTGTATATTCATTACCAGCTTCACACATTTCTTTTGGAGTCCCTTTAAATACGCTTTTTCCGTTATATAGCATTAAAACTTTGTCTGCAGTCCTCATAATTGTTGACATTTGGTGAGTTACAACAATTGAAGATGCGTGAGTTTCTTCTTTTAGTCTTACGATGTAATCCTCAATAAGTGTTGAAGATATTGGGTCTAGCCCTGCAGTTGGTTCATCGTATAAAATTGTTTTTGGATTTGTAACGATTGCTCTTGCAAAGCTTACACGTTTTTGCATACCGCCTGAAAGTTCAGACGGGTATTTCTTTTCAATTCCTTGCAACCCTACAAGTTTTAATTTTTCATCAACAATTCGTTTAAAATCTTCTTCGGTGTATTTTTTTCTTAGTTCTTTTCGTTCTTTTAATGCGAAAATGATGTTGTCATAAACGTTTAATGAATCAAAAAGGGCTGAGTATTGGAATACCATAGCAATATCACCATCAGAAGTTTCTATTGTTCCTGAATCTTTTTGTAAAAGTCCGCAAATGATTTTTAAAACAGTACTTTTACCTGAACCTGAAAAACCTACGATTGCTAGAGTTTCTCCGTCTTTTACGTCGAATGAAATATCGTTTAGAACTATTTTATCATCAAATTTTTTAACTAAATTTTTAACTTTTATCATAATTTATCCTTAAAAGAAAAACGCTATTGAGAATACTAAATCCCATATTACTATTGCAACAAAAGACCATACAACTGCCTTTGTTGTTGCAATTCCGACCCCTTTTGCACCGCCTTTTGCTATGTATCCGCAAGTACAACTGATTAGAGCAATTGTAAATCCGTAAACAAAAGCTTTTGCTATTGCAACTTTTATGTCATAGATAAATAGCCCTGCCCAAACTGAAGAGAAATAAGCTTTATAACTTAATTCACTTACAAGAGTTGAAGCAAGTCCGCCACCTAAAATACCGAAAGTTGATGCTATTACCAATACAGGTGGCATCATTAATGTGCCGGCAATAACTCTAGGTACAAATAAATATTTTATTGGGTTTACGCCAAGAACAGTTATGGCATCAATTTGTTCAGTTACTTTCATTGTTGCTATTTCAGAGGCAAGAGAAGAACCAATCATTGAAATAATTGCAAAACCTGACATGATAATACCCATTTCACGTACGGTTAAAATTGCAACAAGCATTCCGACATAGTTTCCACCACCTTGTTTAACCATTTCACCTGCAACTTGCATTGCTACAATTATTGAGGTCATACATACAATGGAAATCGTAATAGGTAAAGAGCTTACTCCAAATCGTGAAGATTGTTCAATAACATCTTTCCAATTAATTTGACCTAAAAAAATGTATTTTAAAGTGTGCAGCCCTTGAATTATAATTTCACCAAGTGTTGTTAAAAAGTCCTCTAATTGGTCTGCGAACATTTGTAATAGTTGGTATGTTGCAGATTGTTTGAAATATTCCCTAATCTGTTCCATTTCCCTTATTGTATAACAATTAAAACCTATTCGCAAGTTATTTTTTATAATATTACAATTAATTTTGTGTTACATAGTCAATTAATTTTTTTATGTCTTTATTCCAAGAACCATACCAATTTTTGAGGATTATATCGGCTGGACAAATTCCTTGGTATACTAAATCTTGGATTGGTTCTAAATATTTTTCTTCGCCAAAACTTTGTTCTTTTAGTCCTTTTTGGGCAAAATCAAGTAAATCTTTTGCTATTTCTTTTAATTCAATTTTACCGAGTTTATTTGCAAGTGCGTATTTCGGTACGCCGTATCTTAATTCAACAAAATCATTGGATTTAAATTTTGATAAGTATTTATCAACTTCGTTTAAAATGTTTTCTGAATATAAAATTCCTTTGTAAAAAGCTAATATAGCGTATTGTAAACCGTTTCCAACACAGTCTTGATTTCTTATTTCTATAAATTTTCTAAGTCTTACATCAGGGAAATACAAATTTGCACAAAGTTTAAAGTCTTCGATATTTGCTTTAAAACCTTGGTAACCCTTATCCATAAATTGTTTTAATGTCATTGTCCCATTTGTAGAATAGGTTATATTATTTCTTAAAAACATTATCATTGGTGTTTCAAGAACTGTGTTTATGTAATCATCAAAGGTAATATCGTTTTTAAAGTTGGTTGTAACTCCACAGCGTTCGCTATCAGTATTTAGCCAAGATAAAGCTCTAAAGGTTTTGTATCCTGTATCAACTCCGCCTCTAATAGGTGAATTTGCAAACATTGCGGTAGTAATTGGCGAAAGTAAATTTGCTATGCGGAATTTTTTCATAGCATCTTCTTCACTGTCAAAGTCAAAGCATACCTGTATACCCGCAGTTTCTCTCATCATAACGTCAGATAAAATTCCCCATAGATAGTTTGCCATAATGTGGTATCTTCTTTTAGGCAAAAGTTTTATATTTTTGTATGTAGAAACAGGATAAATTCCATAGTTAAGAAGTTTTATCCCAAATTCATCGAGTAATGGAATAAGTTCTTCATTAAGTTCGTTTATATTTTTTTCAAGGGCTTGAATTTTTTGTTGTGGCTTTAAACTTAATTCCATTTGACACCCTGGTTCAAGTGTAATTGTGTCGTGTAGTTTTTTTAGACCAATTATGTTGTTGTCGTCTAGTAGGTAATCCCAGTTTTCATTTCTTGCATAAAGTCTTAAAAATTCGCAAATTCCGTCAATACCTGAATAAGATACTGCGTGATTTGTTTCGTCAACAATCGGCAAACGCTCGTATTCAATTCCGACGGTAAAATCTTCTTTTGTTAGTTTTATTCCGTCTATAAACAGTTTTTTTATTTCGCTAAGTTCAAGTTTTTCTTTTATTGCGTTTGACACAATGTTCCCCTTTTTATTAATTATTATAACACTATTTAACTTATCAAATAAAAATTGAAAAACATTTCCCTGTTTGTATTATTATATATTAGTAATATGGACTACTTTCAAAGAGCAAAATTTTTCAGAACTAAAAAAAGACTCGGTCAAAATTTCCTTATAAATGGAGATGTAATAGCCGATATAATTGACTTTGCAAATTTATCTAAGGACGATGTAGTTTTAGAAATTGGTCCTGGGGTTGGCTTTGTTACAGAACAATTAATTAAACATGCCGGCATGGTTATAGCTGTTGAGTTAGATGAAGAGGCTATTAAAGAGTTAGAAAAATTAAATGCTTCAAATCTAAAAATTATTCATAATGATATTTTAAAAACTGATATTTCAGAGTTAGCGAACGGTAAAAAATTAAAAGTCGTTGCAAATATTCCATATTATATTACAAGTCCGATTTTAGCTCATTTATTAGGAGAAATTGATGATTTAACAAATTCCAATCGTGCATCAATTTCGGAAATAATTTTAATGGTTCAAGAAGAAGTTGCACGTAGAATTGTTGCGACAGAAAAATCTCAAGGCAAACAATATGGACTTTTAACTATACTTTCTCAATTTTGGGCAGATTGTTCATTTTTGCGTGTAGTTGGACAACGTTCTTTTTATCCTGCACCAAAGGTTACGTCTGCTTTAGTAAAATTAAAAGTTAAAGATAAACCGTTGTTGGAATTGTCAGATTATTCTCATTTTAGAAAAACTATAAAGGCCGCATTTGGGCAACGTAGAAAAAATTTAAAAAATGCTCTTGTAAATGGTGGATTTGACAAAGAACTTGTTCAAACTGCATTGAAAAATTTGAATATTGATGAAAATACAAGAGGAGAACAACTTTCGATTGAAAATTTAGGAAAACTTTCAGAGGAATTATGCAAATTAAAGTAAAAACTCCGGCAAAAATTAATTTAACTCTTGAAGTTTTGGGCAAACGTTCAGACGGTTTCCACGATATTCAAAGTATTATGCAAATGATTGATTTGTATGATATTTTGACGTTTGATATAACTCCAAGTGAAGATTTTTCTGTTGAATTATCTGGAACAAATCCTAAAATCCCGTATGACGAAAGGAATATTGTTTATAAATCGATAGTTTTGTTTGTTGAGCAAGCAAAAATTCCGCCTCATAAATTTGTAGTTCATTTAGAAAAAAATATTCCGTCAGAAGCCGGACTTGCCGGTGGTAGTACAAATGCTGCGGGTACTTTTTTTGCGTTAAATAATTTTTTTAAAGAACCTCTTACAAAAATTCAATTACATGAACTTTGTGCAAAATTAGGTTCAGATTTGAATGTTTGTTTAGAAGGCGGTTGTGTTTTAGCTATCGGTAGAGGTGAAAAAGTTCAAAAAGTTCAGTTTAGAGAATATCCTGTATCTTTGATTAAACCGGAATTAGGTATAAGTGCAAAAGAAGGTTATCAAAAATATGCTGAATTAAAAAATAAAGTTCAAAATGATAATACTCATAAAATGATTGAATTTTTAAACGAAAATAAAGATATTCGTCCTTTGTTGTATAACGACTTAGAAACAGCTGTTTATAACGGTTATGAGCAATTACAAAAAATTAAAAAAGCAAATCCAAATTCAATTATGTCGGGTTCGGGTTCTACTTATTTTGTTTTGGACGAAAAAATTAATCCTGTTGAAGATTATTGGGTAAGCTCTGGTCATAAAACAATTTCTACCGGTTGCGAAATTATTGAATAATTCACTGTTTAGTCGTTTGTGATTGCAACTTTTATGACGTTATCAAGTTTGTTTTCAAATAAGTTATAAGCTTTTTCAATGTCTTTTAAGTTGTATTTATGCGTAATTAAAGGAGTTGTGTCAATTTTTCCTTGTTCTATTAGTGAAAGAATTTCTTCGCAATCGCAACCGTCAACTCCGCCAGTTTTGAATGTTAAGTTTTTTCCGTACATATTTGGCAATGGTAGTGTCATTGGCTTGTCGTACAATGCAACTATTGTTACTATTGCGTTAGGTCTTGCGTTTTGCCAAGCCATTTGAAAAGTTTCTTCTGTTCCTGCAACCTCAATGACTACATCAGCACCGCCGTGTTCACTGATAGTTTGAACAGTATTTTCACAGTTTTCAGGTGTTGTTATAATTACTTGAGGATAATGTTTTTTTATAAAATTTCTTCTTGTTTCATTTTTTTCACAAACAATAATGTTTTTTGGATTTTTTAACATTGTGCATAGCAAAGTACAAATCCCTGTTGGACCTGCACCAATAATTAAAACTGTATCCTCAGTTTTTATTTCGGAAATTTTTGTTGCCCAAAAACCTGTTGCCAAAATATCCCCGACAAATAGAGCTTGTTCGTCTGAAACATTTTTCGGAATCTTATTTAAACCGTTATCAGCTAAAGGTACTCGGACGTATTCTGCTTGTCCGCCGTCAATACGGCAACCCAAAGCCCAACCACCGTTTTTATCCGTGCAGTTGTTTACGTAACCTTTTTTACAGAAAAAACATTCCCCACAAAAAGTTTCTACATTTACTGTAACTCGGTCGTTTGGTTTGATATTTTTTACTTTTGTTCCAACCTCTTCAACAATTCCGACCATTTCATGTCCGATTGTTGTACCAACTAAAGCTTGTGGCACTGAGCCGTGTTTGATGTGAATATCGCTTGTGCAAATGCTACTCATTGTTACACGAACGATAGCATCTTTCGGGTTGAGAATTTGAGGTTTTTCTTTTTCAGTAAGTTCAAATTCTCCGTGTTTTTTATAAGTATATGCTAACAATTTGTTTATCCTTATAAATTATTTTTTTCTTTTTACTGCAGCATCAATCAAGCCTTTGAAAAGTGGGTGAGGTCTTTCAGGACGAGATTTGAATTCAGGGTGGAATTGTGATGCTACAAACCAATCAAGTTTTGGTAATTCAACAATTTCCATTAATTTTCCGTTAGGAGATTTTCCTGAGAATACAAGTCCTGCTTTTTCTAAGTCTTCAATGTATGCGTTGTTAACTTCATATCTGTGTCTATGGCGTTCAAAAATTACATCTGAATTATATGCTTTTCTTGCGATAGAATTTTTCTTCAAGTGGCATTCATATTTGCCCAATCTCATAGTACCGCCATAAGCTGTAACTTCTTTTTGTTCTAACATCAAGTCAATTACAGGATTTTCACATTCTTCACTGAATTCTCTTGAGTTTGCATCTTTTATTTCTAAAACATTTCTTGCGTATTCAATTACTGCACATTGCATTCCTAAGCATAGGCCTAAGAATGGTAAGTTGTTTTCTCTTGCGTATTTTATTACGTTTAGTTTTCCTTCTATTCCTCGAACGCCAAATCCACCTGGAACTACGACTGCATCAAGGTCTTTCATTAATTTTTTACAGTTTTCGTAATCAACGCATTCTTCAGAGTTAATCCAATGAATATTTACTTTTGCCTCGTTTGCATAACCAGCGTGTTTTAATGATTCAACGACAGAAATGTAAGCGTCAGAAAGTTTTGTATATTTTCCTGCAATTGCAACTTCTAATGTGCGTTTTGGGTTGTTAATTCTTTGTACAAGATTTTCCCATGATTTTAAGTCTGCACGTTTGTAGCAAGTTTGTAGCATATTTAATACAACTGCTGCCATATTTTGTTCTTCTAATGCTAATGGAACTTCGTAAATACTTTTCATATCTCTACATTCAATAACTGCATCTTTTTGAATAGAGCAGAATAAAGCAAGTTTTTCTTTTTCGTCTTGAGGTATTGGGTGAGAAGTTCTGCAAACTAATATTTCAGGTTGTATACCGTAACTTCTTAAAACATTTACACTGTGTTGTGATGGTTTTGTTTTTAATTCGCCTGATGTTGGCAAGTATGGAAGTAATGTGCAATGAATTGAGATTGCGTTACCTACACCAACTTCGGTTTTAAATTGTCTTATTGCTTCAATGAATGGTAATCCTTCAATGTCGCCGATTGTTCCGCCGATTTCTATTAATAGAAAATCTGGTTTGAATTGTTCTGTTGCTTTATAAATTCTTGATTTGATTTCGTTTGTTATGTGTGGAATTGTTTGAACGGTTGCACCAAGGTATTCTCCTTTGCGTTCTTTGTTTATAACTGTTTGGTAAACGCTACCTGATGTAACATTGTTGATTTGAGAAAAATCCGCATCAATAAATCTTTCGTAGTGTCCTAAATCTAAGTCTGTTTCTGCTCCGTCATCGGTTACAAAAACTTCACCGTGTTGGAATGGACTCATGGTTCCAGGGTCAACGTTTATATAAGGGTCAAATTTTTGGATAGCAACCGAAAAACCTCTTGCTCTTAATAATCTACCTAAAGATGCCCCAATAATTCCTTTTCCAAGTGAACTTACAACACCACCTGTAATAAATATGTATTTTGTACTCATTTTTCCCCCAATTGTGATAGTTTATTTATAAAATAACAATACCGCATGTTCTGCGGTATTGTCAAAAGTTTAAATTTTATTAATAAATTAGTTGATTTTAGGAACTTTAAAGAAGCCATCTTCTTCTTCTGGTGCATTTTGCATTAATGCTTCTTTTGTTTGTTCATATTTAACTTCGTCTTCTCTCATAACGTTTACGAAATCAATAGGGTGTGATAACGGTTCAACGTTTGAAGTATCAACTTCGTTCATTTGATCAACATATTTTAAAACATCGCCTAATTGACGAGTGAATTTTTCTTTTTCTTCTTCTGTTAGTTCTAATCTTGCTAATTTTGCTACGTGTTCAACGTCTTTTACTGTAATTGCCATTTTTTACTCCATGTTTTCTATAAGAAAATTATATCATGAAAAAATTTTTGTTGCACGTGGTAATATTCCAAGGCAGTAAGAAATTGTAATTCCGTAGTTTGTAATTGGAATTTGTTTTTCATTTGCTATAATTATTCTTGATAAAATTTCTTTGCGGTTAGTCATGCATGCTCCACAGTGAATAATTAAATCATATCCACTTATATCAGGAAAATCGTGTCCTGTATAATATTCAAAAATCAAATCTTTTTGAGTTTTTTGTTTTAAAAGTTTTGGAATTTTTACTCGTGCAATATCGTCTTCTATTGCGTGGTGTGTGCAACTTTCTAAGAATAAAACTTTTGAATTATCTTTTAGGTTTTCTATTGCTTTTGAACCTTGCATAAATTCATTCAAATCCCCTTTTAATCTTGCAAAAAGTATTGAAAAAGAGGTTAGAGGAATTTCTTCTGGCACTATTTCTGAAACTTTTTTAAACGCTTGAGAATCTGTAATAATCAGTGCAGGTGGATTTTTTAAGTTATCTAATGCGTTTTTAAGTTCATTTTCTTTAACGACCATTGTAATACAATTTGAATCCAGTAAATCCCTTATAGTTTGTACTTGTGGTAAAATTAATCTACCTTTTGGAGCTTCTTTATCAATCGGAACAACTAAAATTACAGTTGATTTTTCTGAAATTAAATCTCCTACAATTTTTTGTTCGTTAATGAATTCTTCCGGTAATAATTTTATTAATTTTTGTTTGAATTTTTCTATAATTTGATTGTCGTTAATTGCTGATGTTACCATAAATTGTGAATTTGAATTCAAGTTGTTATCTTGTTTATTTGCTATAACAAAATAAGGTATTTCTAATTTTTCAAATTCTTTTATTAAAGTTTTTTCGCTTTCATTAAGTTCAAATTTGTCAGTAACGATTACTGCAATATCACATCTGTTTAAAACATTTAATGTTTTTTCTATACGAAGATTTCCTAGTTGCGAATTATCGTCTATTCCTGCGGTATCTAAAAATGTTACAGGACCGATAGGTAAAAGTTCCATGGATTTTTCTACAACATCTGTTGTTGTTCCTGCGATTTCAGAAACGATTGAAATTGATTGTTGTGTGATTTTATTTAAAATTGAAGATTTTCCGACATTTGTACGTCCGAAAAATCCGATATGCAGTCTTTGAGATTTTAAAGCTTTCATTCTTTCCCCCATTTTATTATAGCACGGTTTTAAAGATTTTTTGTTTAGTAATTCTTGAAAATTTTCAAAAAAAAGTATATAATTGATTTTGCAAAAGAGGAAATATAGATGGAATCATTAATTTTATTGATAAAAGTTACTGCATTATCAGGTGCAGGTGGTACAGGGCTTGGCGGTGTAATTGGTGCATTGTTTAAAAGAGATTCATCAAAAACTGCAAGCTTGTTGTTGAGTTTTGCAGCAGGTGTGATGACTGCGATTGTTTGTTTTGACTTGATTGTTAGTGCAATAGAAACAAAGACAAATGTTTTTGTTGTTTCAATCGGTATCATAATTGGTTGTTTGATTGTTTACTTATTAAATTTGCTTATTGATAAAATGACTAATCACGAAGTTAAGCATATTGACGTTGCTCATCCAAAAACGGCAGATGATTTAGACGAAATTATTCACAGTAACCACTTGGCAGAGCATGTTTATAAAAAAGATACAAAACTTTCTTTGTTTGTTGCAGGTGTCATAATGGCTTGTGCTATTGCTTTGCATAATATTCCAGAGGGTATGACAATTGGTGCATCTTTTGCGAATACAAATGGCTTAATGCAAGGCTCAGCGTTGGTTTTGGCAATTCTAATCGGGTTACATAATATTCCAGAGGGTATGGCAATTGCAGTACCTTTGATAAACGGTGGCATGAAACGTCGTATGGCAATTCTTGTAACAGCAGTTGCCGGTGTTCCTACTGTTATTGGTGGGGTTTTAGGTTATTGGCTTGGTGATATTGGTCCTTTAGGATTGGCATTGAGTTTAAGCTTTGCAAGTGGTGCGATGTTATACGTTGTATTTGCCGAAATCTTACCTCAATCAATTTTGATGTACAGAAGTAAACTTCCTGCATTTTTCGTTATATTCGGAATTTTAGTAGGTTTAATCGCTATATATGTTTAAGTTTTTAACTTAAATTTGTATAGTTTAAAAACGATATAAAAAAAAGACTTGATTTAAAAAATCTTTCATGTTAAATTATAACTACGCAGAGATGCGGGCTATTAGCTCAGGTGGTTAGAGCGCACGCCTGATAAGCGTGAGGTCCCAAGTTCGAGTCTTGGATGGCCCACCATTTAAAAAAGACTCCTTTGAGAGTCTTTTTTTATTGCAAAATTTTATTTTATTTTTTATTTAATGTTTTAATTTTTAAAATTTATCAATCT
>CAZKJV010000044.1:0-11360 GCA_964553175.1 uncultured Muribaculaceae bacterium
AAATTAAGGTTTGGTTAGTAGGTTTTTCACCTCCCGAAATGGGAGGTTTTATTTTTGTTAAGAATTGTTAACTAAGTTGCATCAAAAAAAGCAATTTTTTTAGAAATATTTTCTTTATATAAGTACGAGAGATTCAACGGAGAGTAAAGAGAATGTTAACTATTACAATGAACGTAAACTACCAAAAAACATTAGCACAATACAACAAGGTAGTTGCTGAAGAACAAATAGCTAAAAATACTCTTGACTCTATCACTGAAAAAGTTGACGATATCGTTGCTGCAGCTGGCTCTGAAAGCAAATTGTCTAACAATCAATCTTATCAAAAATTAGTTGCTTATCAATCTGCTTATGATATCAAAGCAGCTAACCTTGAATCTCAAGCTAAAATGCTTAAACAACAATGCGACAATATGAAAAATGCTTTATCTCAAGATAAAGGTCAAAATATCTGGTGCTTCGGCTAAGATATAATCGAATAAAATGAACAAAATTATTTTATTCTAAAACAAATTTTTATACTCTCTCTCTTAATATCCTCGTGTTTATTTAATGTCTGTCAAGTATGGCAGACTTTTTATTTGTCTTTCATTTCTATTGTTTACTATTAAAAGTGTAATTTGATAATTTAATGATTTTTATAATTGCCGTTTAATACTCGGGCATTTTAATCTCTATTGTTTACTATTAAAAGTGTAATTTGATAGTTTAATGATTTTTATAATTGCCGTTTAATACTCGGGCATTTTAATCTCTATTGTTTACTATTAAAAGTGTAATTTGATAGTTTAATGTTTGTTCACTTTCGCTTATTTCATTCGCTCATTGCTCTGCTCGGGCTTCTGAATTACTTCGCTACGCTCGTAAAGACAAAACCAAATCTAAATCTTTGCGAATAAAGTGAAGCTTATGTGTTAAAAACACATATTTTAATCAATATAACTAAAATTATGCTTTAATTTTTATTTTTAATCCCAAAATCGTAATCACTTTTCTTTTTATATCAACATCATAAAAACTTTTTACAGAAAAAATATTTTCTAAAAAAGTGTTTTTCATATTTTTAAATTCAATTTCAGGAAAAAGATGTTTGTATTTTTCAAGAAAAGCTTCTAATATTGGTATCATATTCTTTTCCAAAATTATTGACTTTTTATCCCAAGTTGGCAATTTTTCAATTAATTCTTTAAAAAACTCCAATTCACTATTAACACGCTCTTTTAAAGGATAACGTTGAATAATATTCCACGCATCATCTGTATCAATATCATATAACATTTTTATCGCAATTTTTGAAGAAGATATAAATGTAATTATTTTATCCATCATAAACAATAATTTTGTATATGATTCAATTGGTAAAAAATTTAATTTTGCAGGAACACCAATAATTTTACAATCACATTTTTTTGACAAAATCTCAACCAAATCGACTTTGCTATTAGGGTGTTGTTTTAAAACAACAAGACTGTTTTTTGTTGCAAATTCATTTATCATATCAACATAAATATTTATCTGCTCATCTTTATCCATTAAAAATCTATTATCTTCAAGCCTTGATGTTGTCAATAAAATTTTTTTATCATACTCTTTATAATCATTTTCTATTTGTTGTGCAAATTCATTTACAACATTTTGGACTTCATCATGTGATTTTATAAGTTCGACGGTAATATCCGTATTTGTTGCTGTAATAGAAAGCCCATCTGTATTCAAAGAATTATCTTTTTTATATGGAGCTAATGAAATAATTTCATTTGGAGATATTTCATTTAAAAAATATGGTTTTTTATAAACATTATTAATACCCAGCAACCTGGAAGCATGTCTATTATAAATTAAACCTGATCCATCACCATAAATTACATATTCTACATTTGGCATTACAGTCGAAAGTAAACACATAACTTTTGAGCCTTCACTATAAAACACGCTATCATAAGTGTTTTTATTTAACATTTTACTAATTTTGCTTTGCATATAATGTTTAAAATAGAGATTAAAATACAATCTATTAGCAAATGTATTTATCATTGTGTTAATCTTCTTACTTATTTTATGAACTTGTTTATAATTGATACCAAAAACATTCTCAATATGTTTATTTGATTTAATATAATCCATAATTACATTAGATTGATTAGGATTAGTAAACAAAACATCAACAATCACATCTTCTTTAGCATATTTTGTATAAATTGATGCTAAACCAAAATAAAAATACGTTAAATTTTGACATTGCAACAAAATTCGCTTTTTCATTTTATAATTACTCCTCAATGAAATCTAAACTTAAAGGTTCACCAAATTTTAAATCTTTATTTGCTTTTTTGCCTAATAGTTCTTCATAATATTTTGGATGAAGTCCGTTTGATGGACGAATAGAGCGTACATTTTCAGCCGTAAAGATTTCGCCTTTTTTAATATCTTTTACAACATACAATGATCTTGCGAATTTACGATTATTTTCATTAATTGAATAATCAACAGTACCTAAAACTTTTTCAGTTTCTCTAACTGCCTTAACCATTTGTGCAAACTCTTCTGCATTTAAAGAAAAACCACTATCTGCACCACCTAAAGTTCTATCTAGAATTAGATGTTTTTCAATAACTTTTGCACCCATTGCAACCGCAGTAATCGGAGGAATTATACTCATAGAATGGTCCGATAATCCGATTTTCACCCCTTGTGGTGCGAATTTTTCATACATATCCTTAATAGTATTCAAATTCATATCCTCTAATTTTGCAGGATATGCTGACGTACATTTCAAAATCGTAATGTCGTTATTACCAACCGATTTACACACATCAATCGCACCTTGAATTTCTTCAAGAGAAGAAATTCCCACAGATATAATCATTGGTTTACCTTTTGATGCAGTATATTTAATCAATGGATAATCAATAGCTTCAAAACTTGCGATTTTATACATTGGAACATTTATTGACTCTAAAAAGTCAACAGCACTAAAATCAAACGGCGTAGAGAAAAAATCTATCCCGATACTGTCTGCATATTCTTTCAATTCACCTTGCCATTCCCAAGGAGTATAAGCTTTTTGATAAAGAGAATATAAATTTTCACCATTCCAAAGACTTTTTTCATCTTTTATTTGAAATTCATCATTTTGGCAATCAATCGTAATAGTATCCGCTGTATAAGTTTGAACCTTAACTGCGTCAGCACCGATTTCTTTTGCCGTTTTAATTATCTTTTTGGCTAACTCTTTATCTCCGCAATGATTTGCAGACATTTCCGCTATGATATAAATACTCATAGGCTTATAATATCATAGTCCTGTATTTTTTAAAAGGTCTTCAACAGTATCCATATTTTGCATATCCGCAATCGTATACTTTAAATTGAACGAGTTATCCAACAATGCAATTGTCGCCATCATACCTAAAGAATCCCATTCTTCAAGATTTAATAAACTAGATTCAAAAGTAACATCTTCCTCTGTTTGTATTGCTTTTTTAAACTCTTTTAAAAATTCTTCTCTATTCATATTATTCTCCTATTTTTAAAAAATTTAACTATTTTTATATTCATTCAATTCAGAGCAATATATATTATCCAAATTTATAATTGCATTTGCCCAACTTAAGCCTACACCAAAACCCGAAAGCAAACATTTTAGATTATTTTTAGATACTTTTTGAGCAAAAACATTTGATATAGTGCAAGGAATTGACGCCCCACATTGATTTCCGAAATTTGTTAAAGTTTCAGTTGAAATTTTATTTTCATCAATGCCTAATTTTATTGCAATATTTTCCAAAATAAACTTATTTGCTTGATGAAAAATAAATTCGTCAATCTCTGATATTTCGATATTATATCTTTCTAACAAATTTTCTATTGACGGTGCAATTTTTTCCATAGTAAAATCAAAAATTTCACCACCGTTCATATTTGATTCATAAGAAAAATCATTGTTTTCATAAAACATATCTTTAGTCGGAATATGTCTAAATCCACCATTTTTACAAATCAAAGACTCATAAAAACTTCCATTTGAGTGAATATTAAAGAAAATCGGTTCTGCATTTTCATCAAAATCAATCAAAGTTGCACTACCCGCATCACCAAAAACAGGTGCAGTGTGATTTATAAACATATCATTAAATTTTGAAAAAGTATCTCCAACAAGAAGCAAAACCCTTTTACAACCAGAATTAATAAGCATAGAAGCTTGATACAAACCAATTACAAACCCCGAACATGCCTGCGGGATATCCATAACAACACAATCTTCTTTTAAATTTAATTTTTTATGTAAAACATAAGATGTTGCCGGCATCAAATAATCAGGAGTATAACTTATAAACAATAACGCATCTACAGATTTTCTATCAATATGCATTTTTTCAATTAGATTTTCAGCAGCTTGCAAACACAAATCTGAAGTCGTTACATCTTTTTCTGTAACTCTACGTTTTAAAAAACCTGATGACTTGATTACACGTTGAATTTTTCTCGTATCACCACCATAAAGTTTCTCATCATCACGAATATCAAATTCTTTTGTCGGAACAACACTTGATATACCTTTTATCTTTACATTTTCAAATCTTGCATCTACCATATTAATCTACCCACTTAACTGTTTCTATTTCATAAATATTTTTTATTTGTTCTATCAATTTTGTTTTATTTTTATCCCAAATGTTCTTATCCCAATAAATAAAATACGAATTTTCGTCCTCTTTTAAATCAATCGCATTAAAAATTTGCTTATGCATTTTGTAAACTCTTTTATTTGATTTTAAAACATCGGCAAAAATCTTTTCCAAATTTTGTTTTTCAAAAGCGTAAACAAAAATATAAAAACATTGAACAATACCAAACCCAAGATAATCTGTATCACCAATATAAGCACCCCCAACACAAGATTTGTTATCCTTGTCGATATTTGTAAAATCAAACACCCCAATAGGTGTATCATCTACAAAACACAAATAATAGATACTGTCCTCTCGATTTTTAAGAGTTTCTAACCAAGTTAAATGTTTTTCAAGAGAAATTATTTCTTTATTATTCATTTTTAGACGAATTCTATCAGAATTACGCCAATCCAAAACTAATCTTTTTTCTTCATCAGTAAGTTTTACAAAATTTTTAAAAGTTAAACTAAGCATAATTTACACCCCACCAATTAAAAATTTGGGATATAAATTTTGAATATTTAAAACCAATATTTTTTGCAATATCAGATAACAAAATTCGCAAAAATTCGCAAAAGCTTTTACAAAAAGACTTTTAGCCCCCCGTTTTGCAAACGGTTGTTGTTACTGAATTATAGACATATTTTATTAAATTATCTTTTTTAAAACCAGCTTTTTCAAAAGCGTTTTTTGAGGCTTCATTAAAATCAAAAATATATGCTGATAAATTTTTCAAACCTGATTTTTTAATCGCTTCAGACAATATTTCGGAAGCTAACCCTTTGCCTCTAAATTCAGGAGCAACACTAACAGAAACAACAAAATCATCATTTTGTTTATCAAATCTCAATTGCCCCATAAATTTTCCATTTTTATCTTCAACAATATAAAATGGTTCCTCTATCTTGTTTATTCTTGCTTTAAACCATTCTACATGAGTTTTCCACTCAATTTTTTCAGTATGAATAGAATTTTGTCGAACTAAATCATCGTTTGACAACTCAAAAACGTTTTTCATATCGTCTATTTTTGCCATTCTTATTGAAAATTCTTGAGCCATTTCATATCCTCAATAAAATCCTTCAAATCAGTTTTTGAATTTTTTACTGTTTCAAAAGTAATACATTTATCACATTCAATCATATCAAAAATTTGATTGAAATTCAATTCTCCTGTACCTAAATGAAGATGCGTATCGTACGGCGATGTTATATCTTCCAAATCAGTTAAATGATACATTTTTGGGTTTAATTGCAAAAACTCTTTGCAATACTCATAAACATCTTTAGCAAGAGAATTTCCCGCACAAATTGCGTGCCCAAAATCAAGACAAAAACCACAATTTGCAGTATCCATAACTTGTTTAATCTCGTCAACATTATAGCCACGGCAATAATTTCCACCCATTTTGTTTGGCAAAGCAACAAACGGTTTATTTTCTATCAAAGCTCTTGGCTCATTAAAACTTGCCAATTGTTTTGCAGTTTCTTTAATATCACCATCTATTCCACCATGGAAAATTATATATTTTGCTTTCAATTCATCAGCAAACAATTTTGTCTGCTCATAAATTTCACGATTTCTTTCTGCTTTTTCCTTTTTAGCAAGATTAAAACCTTGTGCAAAATGAGAATTATGAATAATAAACGGAATAGGTAATAACTTTTTCCATTTTTCAAGAGTTTCAATCGATTCCGGCACAACATACAACTCAATGTAATCAAAAATACCGTCATTATATAGACGAATTGCCTCGTCATAATAATAATCAGTATTTATTGACCAAAGTTTTAAACCTCTTTTATACATTATTTAGTACCTTGTATTTTAATTCAGCCATTTTCCAGTCTTCAAGCGTATCAATATCTTGAATACAACTTTCATCCATTTCGTATGCAACAATCTTATTACTTAATAGTTTATCAGCTTTATAAAAATAAAACATCCCCACATCATGGTACATTGGTTCTAGGTCTTGCGAACGTTTTGGAGCATTTTCAGGTTCTCTATATTCTAAAAATCCATTTTCGTTAATCCTTTGAGCTCTTTGTATTGGAAATGAATATTTAACAACCGGCATTAATTTATCCGCTTTTGAATCTACAAAATTATTATATGCATCTTTAAGAACATCTCCGGTCAAAAAAGGTACGCAAGGATAAATACAACAAAGCTCATCAAATATTTTTCCAAGTTTTTTATACTCATCTAATACTTCATTTAAGACATCAACCGTTGTTGCAAAATCATTAGCCGTTTTTTCTGAACGCATAAACGGAGCAACTGCACCAAATTTTTCTGAAATTTGAGCAATTTCTTTATCATCAGTCGATACCATTATTTCATCAAAAATACCCGAATTATGAGCAGCTTGGATTGCATACACAAGCATTGGTTTGCCCATAAATTCTTTTATATTTTTTCGTGGAATGCGTTTACTTCCACCCCTTGCAGTTATTATCGCAACTATACTCATTATAACAAACCTTTTAATCTTTTAACTATTTCTTTTAAGTCCTTATCAGTCAAATCCGGATAAAGCGGAAGTGAAATACAATGTTTATAATAATCTTCTGCATTCGGATAATCTCCCCATTTATATCCAAATTGCTGATAATAAGGTTGAGTATGAACAGGAATATAATGAACTTGAAGATTTAAACCAACTTTTCTTGCTTTTTGATAAAATTCAGCTCTATTTTCTACCAATATCGGATAAAGATGGAAACATGCATTTGAAAAATCTTTTTCTATCAAATGTTTTACATCAAGATTTTTATTATAATAATCAACTATTTCACGTCTGCGTTTTTTAAATTTATCCAATTTTTTCAATTGAGAAATACCAAGAGATGCTTGAACATCAGTCATTCTGTAATTATACCCAAGTTCTCGCATTTCATATTCCCAAGTATTAACCATATCTCCATCTTTGTACATACCATGAGCTCTGAATGCACAAAGTTTTTTATAAAGTTCTTCATCATTTGTTGTAACCGCCCCACCCTCACAAGTTGTAATAGTTTTTACAGGGTGAAATGAAAATACTGTCATATCAGAATATCTACAAGAACCTACTTTTTCGCCATTATATTCAGAACCGATTGCATGAGCTGCATCTTCTATAACATAAACTTTTCTGTCTTTTGGAAGAACATTTTTTACAGCTTCCATATCACAGCTTTGACCGGCAAAATGAACAGGAACAATAGCTTTTGTTTTACCTGAAAGATGTTTTTGTATTTCTTGCGGATCAATATTTGCTGTTTCTGGAATAATATCGGCAAATTTTACATCTGCACCCACAAATTTTGCACAATTTGCACTTGATAAAAACGTAATTGGTGTAGTTATAACCTCATCACCAACGCCGACACCTGCCGCCATCATTGCAATATGCAAACCTGATGTTGCAGAATTAACAGCAACACAATATTTTGCACCTGTGTAATCACAAATTGCTTTTTCAAACTCTTTAACTTTTGGCCCACAAGTCAAAAACGGAGATTTTAAAGTCTTCAAAACCGCAATAAAATCATCTATTTCTAAATGCTGTTTTCCATATGCGTATGTTTTCATATTAAATTTTAATCCTTATAATTTTTTCATGAATTTATGCAACTTTATAGTGTTTATTTAATTTATAAGCCACTAGAGAGGTTTCTCTCTCTCTCTCTCTCTACAACCACGCGGGTTTCAAGGATTTTGTCATTACCAGAAATATTTATCTCATTTTCAACAATGGCTTTTGCCAATAAATAATCTTTATATTCATTGATATCTAAAAACTCATCTTTTGAAATATTATATAAATACGGTTTTTCTCCAAAAAAATACGTATTATTTTTCATATTTTCATAAGATTGAATAAAGATACCACCATCTTGCATGTACATTGGTGGCAATTCTTTTGCGGGTATGTGTCTTTTTGCATACGGGTTATAATTAAATGGTTTACCATCCTTCCACAAATGCTCCTTTAGTTCTACAACAGAAAGTAAAGAATCATAATTTTCCAAATTATCAAAATATGTTTGAACAGCGTAATCATAAGTTGTTGAACTAATAAACGGATTTGTACAATGAGCCCATACAACGACATCCGTTTTAATTAAATCCATCATATTTTTTATCATTTCATTAGCACTTGCCAATTTTTCATCACAATAATATTCAGGTCTTTTAACCGTTTCTGCTCCGGCTTTTTTAGCTATTTCTAACATTTCCTCTGAATCTGAACCAAATACAACACGGTCAATGTTCTTGCAATTTTTTAATTGTTTAATTTTTCTTTCTATAAGAGTCTGTCCACATAATTTAAGCATTGATTTAGATGGAATTCTCACAGACCCTTTACGTGCAACAATTATTGCTGTTACTTCTTTGTTTTTTCTTGCTTTATCTATTTTAAACAATGACCTTAAAACTTGACGTTCAAAATCCATTGTCGTATGAAATTGAATGGTGCTACCATTGTCATAAAAATGTGCGTCATCTTCCTTTCCAAATTCTTCTAAAAACGAAAAACCATAAACACTTAAATTTGATACCGTGCAACAATCTTTTATATATATCAATGATTTAAAACCATTTGTGGGACGACCAACACCATATTGTTCATATAAGTTCTCCATAAATTCAACGGGCAAACTTGAAAATTTTTCTGGATATTTTTTTATATTTTGATAAAAAACTTCAAACAAATACTCCGGCAAATATTTTTTGGCTAAAATAGGACATACAACAAAATCAAACTGATTCCAATCTCTATTTTCTATATCCCCTTCTAGTCCAAAGCCTCTGAACCAAACATTACATTTTTTACCATAATCTTCTTCATAATTAGAAGGAAAATTATTAAATCTTATAACTACATCATTAGAATCAATTTCTTTTCCATGCCCCGTTCCTATTTCGCAACCACAATTACCAACGACTGCAACATTTTTATCTTTTAAATAATTTTCAAATAACTTATTTTTTAAATTTTCTTCTATTTGGTTATAAATAAAAACAGCTTTTTCCACTTGTTCATTTTTATAACCATTATTATAAGCAAAAACAGCTACATTCAAATAATAAACAACATTATTCAATCCGTATTTTTTAATAAATTTTCTTAAAAGTTCAAGAGCACATTTTGAATTTGATTCTATATTTGAAGATATAAACGAAAGTGCTTTATTTATTTTCCCTCGCTTATTTTTAAAATGAAATTTTACGCCCAATATAAATATTTGCATTCCAAAAAACGTTTGCTTTACAAAAAACATTTTTTTTAAAAAAGTCTTCATCCTTCCTATATCTCCCTTATTAATTTTTTCATATCCTCTACTGTTAGCCATTTATCATTATTGCCGGAATGATATTCAAAATCAGGAGCAACAGGTTTTGAATTTGGATATTCGTATTTTATTCCTGAAAATGTCATTTGTGGAAGAATGATATAAAAATCGTTAAATTCAATTGTATTCGGAGCATCTTCCTTTGTAATCATTTGCTCGTGAATTTTTTCACCAGGGCGAATACCAACCTCTTTCACTTCCAAATCTGGTGCTATTGCTTTTGCCAAATCCGGCATTTTCATTGATGGAATTTTCTTAACATACAATTCACCACCATGCATGTGTTCAATTGCTTCTAGAACCATTTCAACAGCTTGTTCAAGTTTTAACCAAAAACGAGTCATTCTCATATCTGTTATAGGTAATTCTTTTGCACCCTCTTCAACAAGTTTTTGGAAGAACGGAATTACAGAACCTCGAGAACCTGCAACATTACCATATCTTACTACCGAAAATCTGGTATCTTTACTTCCGCTGTAAGCATTACCTGCAATAAATAATTTATCAGAGCAAAGTTTTGTTGCACCGTACAAATTAATAGGGGCACAAGCTTTGTCAGTTGAAAGAGCTACTACTTTCTTTACGCCTTTATCAATTGCACAATCAATAACATTTTGTGCACCGTGAACATTTGTTTTTATAGCTTCAAAAGGATTATATTCACAAGCAGGAACTTGTTTTAAGGCAGCGGCATGAACAACAACATCAACACCCTCAAATGCTCTCATCATACGTTCTTTATCTCTAACATCACCAATAAAAAATCTAAGTTTATCTAAATGAGGCTTAAATTCAGGCATATTTGACATCATAAATTGTTTAAATTCATCTCTTGAGTAAATAATAATCTTTTTCACATCAGGATATTTTTCTAAAACTGTTTTTGTAAATTTCTTACCGAAACTGCCCGTCCCACCTGTTATTAAAACTGTTTTGTTGTTTAACATTTACTACCTCTTTTGTGCTAATTTTTAAACAAATACATATATTTTTAAACAAAAATATATATTAACATATAACATGCACACAAAAAATATTCAATCTGTAAAGCAACAAAAAAGACCTCGTTGCCGAAGTCTTTATTTAAATCACGCGTGGAGACTCTGCCGAGCGAAACGATTGATAATCGTTTTGCGAGAGGGGAAGAACCCCGTCGGGGGTGAAGAACCCTCCACGAAAAAAAGACCTCGTTGCCGAAGTCTTTATTTAAATCACGCGTGGAGGGATTCGAACCCCCGACCTTTTGGTTCGTAGCCAAACGCTCTATCCAGCTGGGCTACACGCGCTTGTTATTTTTCAAGTAAAACTTACTCTTTTTAAAATAAGCTCCTTTGCGTAAATT
>CAZKJV010000045.1:0-11305 GCA_964553175.1 uncultured Muribaculaceae bacterium
CTCCCTCAAATATATTTTTTAATTTTATAAGTAATCAATGAATAAAGAGTTAAAAATAGCGTTATTTTGAAAAGTATTATAGCGTTATTTTGGAATTTAAAAAATAACATAAAAACTGCTAAATATGATACAAATGCAACAAAAACGGAACTTAAAAAAGATTTTAACAAATTTTTTGGTGCTAAATAATTTAAAAATTTAAATTTTACCAAAGAATTTGCCAATAAAAGTAAACTCATAGAAACAATCATTGAAATTCCAAAACCTAAAATGCCATAATTTTTAATCAATACAAGATATAAAATTATTCCGACAATGGCACAAATAAAACTAATCAAAGTTTCAATATAAGTTTTATTTTTCATGTGATATTTCATATTCATCAATTTCATAAACTCATGAATGAAAATCGTAAACGCACAAAACGGTAATAAAAGTCCTAAATTAGCATATTCATTTCTAAATGCCAACAATTCAATTTCTTTAAAATAAAAAATAAAAATTGCTACAAATGGAAAAAACATTACAATATAAGAATTTAAAACCGCTTTCATAAAATTTTTAACACTGTATTTTTTTTCAAATCTTCGAATAATTGTCGGAAAAATAGCAAAAATTAACAACGAAAATAACGGAGTTAATACACTGGATACAAAAAACCACGCAGTACCAACCAATGCAGTACCGACAAAATCTTTGTTAAACTGAAAAATGAATTTTCCAAAATGCAACATCGACCAAATACAAATATTTGTGAAAACCAATGGAATTGCATAAATTATAATTTTTTTCGCTAATTTTTCATTAAAATTAAAACTCAAGTTTTCTTTTAATTTCAATTTAAATAAAATCAATAAATCAATAAAGCAAACAGCAAAAGTCATTGCCAAAAGTATCGTCATTACGTCGTTTGAAAACCTTGTAAACGCCAAAAACAACAATAACAATGTAATTTGATAAATAACAATTGAAAAAGTATATAAAACCGTTTTTCTCATAATTCTAAGCAATTGATAAAGCATTTGCCTTATCCCACAAGGAATTACAAGAATTAAAGTTATAAAAAGAACTTTTTGAGTTATATAAAATTTTGCACAAATTATATCTTTAAACAAAAAGAAGCTTATAAAAACCGCCACAAAACCGATTAATTCAAATAAAACTATATTTGAAAAAAATCTATCAGTTTTATTAAAACGTTTATATTGCTCATAAAACCTCAAAACGGACTTTGCAATCCAATCCGTTGAAGCAGTACAAACAAGATTTAAAATCCCGATACTTATTTGAAAAATACTCATTTCAGAAGTAGATAAAAAATAAGCAAAAATCGGCACAATAACTAATGAATTCAAAACTACAAGTAATCTTGACGGTAAATATCGTAAAAAACTTTTGAATATTACGCTGTAATCACGTGATAACACAGCATTTTGCATAATCTTAACCTTTCAAAAGATTAATGAAATCTTCAATAGCTTTTTGTTGTCCTTCAAGTTCTTCTATTTTTGCTTTTGTTTCGTCTACAAGTTGTTGAGGTGCTTTTTCAACAAATTTAGGATTATTTATTCTACCAACTAAAGAGTCTTTTTCCTTTAATAATTTTTCTAATTTCTTGTTTTGACGGGCAATTTCAGCGTCCATATCAATTAAATTTTCCAAAGGAATAATGATTTTTGATGCTGAAACAACAGCAGTAGCAGATTTTTTAGAAGTATTATCCGTATTTTCAATAAATTTGACATCTTCAACTCTTGCTAAACGTTGTAAATATGGAATTACTGCTTCAAATACAGCTTTTTCATCTTTTTCTGCCAATACTTCAATATTAACTTTAATTGATGGAGAAATATTAAAGCTTTGACGAACATTTCTCAACGAAGTAATTGTTTCAAAAACAATTTCCATTTCTTTAGCTTCTTGAGGGAAGTTAAATTCTTCTTTATATTGAGGATATTCAGCTTTAATCAAAGCGTTAACATCTGATTTGACGTCTAAAGCTTGCCAAATTTTTTCTGTAATATGTGGCATAATCGGGTGAAGTAATCTCAAAGACATATCAAGCACATATTTCAACATTCTTTGAGTATTCAATTTCAATTTTTCATCTTGTAATTGAATTTTTGCAATTTCAACATACCAATCACAATATTGATTCCAGAAGAAATCATATAAAACGTGAGCCATTTCACCAATTCTGTAATTTTTAACATTGTCATTTACAAGTTTTACTGTTTCATTCAATGTATTTAAAATCCATTTATCAGCGATTGTTAAATTTTGCATATCAACAGGATTATCGTCTACACCTTCTAAATTCATTAATACAAATCGAGATGCATTCCAAATTTTGTTAGCAAAATTTCTACCGTATTCAAATCTTTCATCTGAAATTTTAATATCTTGTCCACCGTAAGTGCAAAGTGATGTCAAAGTAAATCTTAAAGCATCACAACCATATTTATCAATAATTTTAACAGGGTCAATTGTATTACCTTTAGATTTTGACATTTTTTGACCTTTTTCATCACGAATTAAACCATGAATATAAACAGTGCTAAATGGTGCTTTTCCTGTAAATTCTAAGCCCATTGTAATCATTCTTGCAACCCAGAAGAAAATAATATCAAAACCTGTTACAAGCACGCTTGTAGGATAGAATTTTTTGAAATCCTCTGTTTCAGTTTGAGGGAAGCCCATTGTTGAAAATGGCCATAAACCTGAAGAAAACCAAGTATCAAGACAATCTGTATCTTGTGTATAATTTTCAGGATCAGGATTTTCTTTTGCAACAACCATTTCACCTGTTTCGTTATGGTAATATGCCGGAATTTGATGTCCCCACCATAATTGACGAGAAATACACCAATCACGAATATTTTCCATCCAACCTAAATAATTCTTTTCCCAACGTTCCGGAACAAATTTTATTCTACCATCTTTAACAGCTGCGATAGCTTCTTTTGCCAAAGGTTCCATTTTTACAAACCATTGTTCTGACAAAAGTGGTTCAATAGTCGTATTACAACGTTGACATTTACCAACATTGTGTTCGTGTTCGGTAATTCTTAATAATGAATTGTTCAAACTTAATAAATCAACTGTTTTTTTACGAGCTTCATATCTTTCTAAACCTTGAACATCTGGGTGAACTTCAGGGCAAGATTTCATTTTACCTTCTTCATCAATAACCCAAATTGGTTTTAAACCGTGACGTTTACCAACTTCGTAATCGTTAGGGTCATGTGCAGGCGTAATTTTTACAGCACCTGTTCCGAAAGATTTATCAACATATTCATCAGCTATAATCGGAATTCTTCTGTTTGAAAGAGGTACAAAAACTTCTTTTCCAACTAAATCTTTATATTTATAATCATTCGGATTAACAGCAATTGCAACGTCACCAAACATAGTTTCCGGACGAGTTGTAGCAACAACAATTGCACCTTGTTCATCACATAAAGGATAAGAAATTTCCCATAAATGTCCTTTTTCTGTTTCGTATTCTGTTTCAATATCAGAAATAGCTGATTGACAACGAGGACACCAGTTTACAATATATGCACCTTTATAAATTAAGCCTTTTTCATAAAGTTTAACAAAAACTTCTTTAACCGCTTGAGAACAACCCTCGTCAAAAGTAAATCTTTCTCTTGAACGGTCAAAAGAAACGCCTAAACGTTTGCATTGGTCAAGAATTGCTGATTTATGTTCATTAGTCCATTTCCAAGTTTCTTCAAGAAATTTTTCACGTCCTAAATCAAAACGAGATTTGCCTTCTGCTCTCAATTTCTTTTCAACAACCGCTTGAGTTGCAATACCCGCATGGTCTGTACCAGGAATCCAAAGAGCTTCATAACCCGCCATTCTATGATAACGAGTAAGAATATCTTGCAAAGTTTCGTCTAAAGCGTGTCCCATATGAAGAACACCTGTTACGTTTGGTGGTGGGATTACCATTGAATACGCAGGTTTTGAAGATTTTGCATCTGCTTTAAAGTAATCACCTTTTTCCCAAAATTCATATATTTCTTTTTCAGTTTCTAAAGCGTCATAAACTGTTGGTAAATCATTAATATTTGTCATTTTTTAGTCCTTTTCTTCTTGTGTTTAAAGTACCACAAAAAATACCTTACGTAAAGCTATGAGATAATATCCTCATAAATCCTTGAAATGACTTCTTCCCAAGTAGTTTTTTGGCGATAAAGCTTTATACTGTCATACCAATCACATTTTGAAATATCCATATGCCAACGCCAATCATAATATTTAGGCAAAATAACATAACATTTTTTACCCATAGCACCTGCTAAATGTGCAACAGACGTATCATTACAAATGACGATATCTAAATTATCAATTGCACCTGCGGTATCGGAAAAATCTTTAAAAGTTGGACCTAAATCAATTATATTAAACTTTTCTTGTAAATTTTTAAGTTGATGAGAACCATCCATAACTTGCACTGAATAAAGTTGCGAATTTGGAATTTCAAAAATTTTAGAAAAGCTTTCGGCAGTCATTGCTCTTTCCCCACCGATAAGCGTATTTCCTTGCCATTTTATACCAATTTTTAATTTATCATTATCAAAAAATTTTTCTTTATACCATTGAGATTTTTTAGGCATAGCATTTAAAAATTTTTCTTTACCATAAAAAATAGTTTGATTATTAAGTCCCAAAAAATAAGGCAAACTCATAATCGGACATTGAAAATCAGCTTCATTAGCAATTCTTTCATTTAAATACATAACAATTTTTGAATTATTTTTATTTTCTGCAAATAAAGAAAGCAACTGAACTTGAGGTTTAAAATATACTTTTTTACAACGTTTTTCAAGCAATTTTAAATACCTGTAATACATCAAAGTATCGCCTAAACCGGCTTCGTAATAAACATAAATCGTTTTATCAGTTAAATCTTCACCGTTCCAAAACGGAATATTTTTAAATAAATCACCATATAATTTCAATTGAGTTTGAATAGCATGCAAACGACTAATTCTATATTCAAAATAAGGAAAACCTTTTTCATAATTTTTAGTTTTAAAATATGCAGAGCCTAAAAAATAATGACCCTCTGTGTCGTTTGGTTCAAGTTCTAGAAATTTATTTAAACATTTTATTGCATCTTCTTGACGATCTAAATCAATATAGACAAAAGCAAGATTAAAATAAACCTCAGGAAGTTTGTCAGTCATTTTCAAAATTTCTTCATAAAAAACTGACGCATTTAAAAAATCACCTTTGTTTTTATAATCAAGAGCGGTATTAAATAATTCAGATATTTTTTTCACATCAAGCATAGAATAATTATAGCAAAATATGAAAAAGGTTCATCAAATAAATGAATGACCGAAATAAACTTGATAATAAAAAATATTTTATGCTAGAATAAGTTTGTAAAATTTAATTACTTGAGTGTATAGCACTCTGCCCAACAAATTCAAAATTTAATATTCGGGTGTGTGGCGCAGTGGTAGCGCAGTTGACTCTTAATCAATTGGTCGTGGGTTCGAGCCCCACCACACCCACCATTACAAAGGTTCAAAAGCCGACATAGCTCAGTTGGTAGAGCAACTCATTCGTAATGAGTAGGTCTGGGGTTCAAGTCCCCATGTCGGCTTGTTTTCGGATTTTAACAAAATTATAAAAAATTATTTACGCAAATAAAAAGGCGATATTTCTATCGCCTAAAGTTTTGTCTTTCCTTTTTCCTTACCTAATTTTTAAACTTTTGGTTGTTTTACAAAAATCATATCTTTTAATTTTGCAATCATTTCTTTACCTTTTTGCAAATATTCTGCAGGTTTACCTGATGAAAAGAATTTATCAACAGTACCTTTAAAATTGTTAATACCTTTTGAAATTACATCTTTATGACCGTAACCCAACAAAGCACCGCCAACTAATAGAACTGTTGCACCGATAACAGTTTTTGTATTACTTGATTTTTTCTCTTCGGTATTTGAACCATCAAATTTATCGGCAACTAAAGTTTTTGCCATTTTCGGAATGTCAACTTTTGCTGTTAATCCATCACCGTCACACGCATATTTTGGTGGTTTTGGTCTAGCTACAATTCCTCCACCATCACATGCACCCATTGGCGGATTTGGAAGAGTTGTCGGAGCAAAACTTGTCATTTTATATTTCCTTTCACAAAAATAATATAACTACTACACACTTATATAAAAACATGCCAAAACCAATAATTGACATGGTTTTGGCATGTTTGTAAACTTTTGTAATATTTTAATCTACATCAAATGGAATAGTTACTATATAATGCCCTCGTTCTTCCTTTGTAGTCATTTTATCAAATTCAACTTTGTTAGGTAATTTATACGATTGAACCATATTCATCATATTTTCTTTATCACCTTTTTTAACATCATTTGAACCCTCAATTTTTAAAACATTATTGTCATCATCAAATGAAACTTTTAAATTTTTTGCTGTATTTCCGAAAGGTTTTAATGCAATTTTTATGATATAAGAATTATCCTTTTCCGCAATATTTACAGGATTTGGCACCATTTTACCTACAATAGCAATATCTTTATTAAATTCTCTTGCCATTTGTCTATCCATATCACGCATCATTTTTTCAGCTCTACGCATTTGATGTTCGGGGTTAAGCATTGATTTTATTGTAAAATCTGCTACAAAATAAAATGCTAAAAATGCACCAATAATTGTTGCAAAAAATATTACCGCATATTTTAAACAACTTTCTTTGCGACTACATTTTTCTTTTCCTAATTCAAAATTTTCCATTATTTTCTCCTTTTTTATCTACTTTATTATTTATATTCAAATATAAAAGAAAAGACAATTACCATATTAGGCAATTGTCTTCTCATTTTTTATTAAATAACTTATGCGAGTGTTTCGTTTGAAACTTTATCTAACATTGCGATTGTTTTAGGGAAATATTGTTGTAAATATTGAGATCTCATCGCTAATAATTCATGAGATTTTGGAGTTGTTAACAACGCATTTGATTCAGCAATTGTTTCGCCTAAACCACCTAATTCACCACCATAGTGAGTTGCTTTGTTGATAAAGTAATCTATGTGGTCACGTTGAGTGTCAGGGAATGCTTTGTTGAAAGCATTTCTTTCTTCATCGTAAACTTTTTGAATATCTTTATTTTCTGACATTGATTTGAACAATGTATTTGTATATGCTTCATCACTTGAACCATCAACATCTCTGAAATCTCTTGCGTGGCCAAGTTCGTGCATAATTACAAACAAGTTAGAACCTGAATGGATAGATTTATCACCTGGATCATAGTAAGATTCTAAAACATCTTTACTACCAACTAATTTTTTAGTTGATTCTGCAACTTTAAATAATTCTTCACCAGGCATTGCTTTCAATGATTTTAAGATTTCTTTTTTATCACCTTTAATTTGTTTATCAATTGAAATTCTTGCTTTACGTTTTGGATTATTCATATCTGTAACATTGATATCGTGTTGATCAACTAAAATATCATATTTTTGATTATTTTTTGTTGATACAAAATGATTTTCATTAACAACTTCAAAAGTATTGCTGTTATTTAAAAGCACTTTACCATTTTTGTCAGTGATTTTATAATCAACAATTCTATTGCCTTGAGGATCGTCATAGTATGCATAATCAGTTTTTGTACCGTCTAAAGATACCATATTCTTTTTAATTGTAGTTTCACCGGTTTTTTTATCAATTTTGCCTGAACTTACAACTGTTTCTTTACCTTTTGCATCAACATATCTAATATCAAATACACCGTTAACTTCTGATGGTGAAGTGTATTCTTTTCTTACAACGTTTCCTGCTTTATCTTTTATAACTCTGATTTCATGAGTTGCAGTAGGATAGCCTTCATCATCAATAGATAATCTAACTTTTGATATTGTATTATTTCTCAAGTCATTTACTTTTTTGATTTGGTAAACTTGACCTTTAGATTGACATAAAGACATATTTTCAATAGCTTCACGTTTCAAGTTTTTATCTAAAAGTTCTGTATTAATTTGATTATCTTTTGTTGAAGCTTGAATTAAATATTCGCTTGAATCATAAGCATTACCATTGAAAACAATTTCTTTCAAATTGTCGCCCATTGCTTTTTCCATATCAAGAACTTTTGAAGCAACTTTATCAACTTTACCTGTTAAAGCCGGAGTACAAGCAATTATAGCAAGATTTTCACCTGATAACTGAGTTTTTATTAACGGTTTAACTTCTGTTAATTTTTCCGCACCAACTACAGTTGCAACATCTGCCATTGTAACAAGGTCTTTGTCTGCATATTTACCAACATTTTTATTACTTGCCGATTTAGGTTCAACAGCAAATGGAACTGTTGCCTCTAATACATCTTTTTTTCTTGAAGCTAAATCAACAACTGTTTTACCTTTTAAAAATGGAGTTGCAGCAAGAGCTTTAACAGAATTCCATTTTTCAGGTTGTTTATCTAAAATTGCACGCAAATTATTCAAGTTTTTTTGATTAAATTTAGGAGTTTCTTTTTTACCTCTTACTGATTTAGATGCTTCCAATGTTTTCATTGCATCATCTAAATTGAAACCTTTTTTCTCAAAAGAATCAGGTGCTTGGTTAGGTATTTTGTGAGCTTTTTCCGATTTTTTTGCACTATTAGGAGCTTTCACTACACCTACATTGTTAATTTGCATGTTGTCCATCTATATTTTTCCTTCTTTTCTAATTTGCAAATAAGTCTGTAATTCTACTATAGCATGAAAACTCGTCAATTTTTTTTTTGATAGTTAATATGGATTTTTATTAAAAATTTTTACAAAATTTTACAAAAAAAGACTCTCAAATGAGAGTCTTTTTTATTTTTATTTTTCATTAAAATTAATTTTAACGTGAAACCAATCTATCAACGCCTTCTGCAATTAAATACGCAAATGCTGCACCACTTGCCCAAGTTTGGTCTTTCCAACCGTCTTGATATTGTGCTGAACAACTTTCTTTTATTCTTTTGCAGGCCCAAGATATTTTATCTCTCCAGCTTGTTGCAGCTGGTTTATTCATTACTTGTTGACCATCATCTTTGCCAAAAGTATTTGAATCAAAATTTGTGCCTTGATTTGCACCCAATGTACCTGAACCTAAATCAATTTTAACTTTTTTCGTAACTGCTTCTTGAATTTGCGAATCAATATTTGAAAAATTCATTTGATTCTTTTTTACATTATTTGCTGTCAATTTGCCAAAATTGTTATTATTAAAATTGATACCCATATACAACCTGCTTTCGTTTAAACTTACTTGTTTTTTATCGGTATATTTTTAAAAATCTTTAGAAATTTTTTACATTTTGTTACAAACATAAAAACCCTTTAAATAAAGGGCTTTTTGCAAATTATATTTTTTATTTTTTTATTATTTATTCAATTTTGTTTCCAAAACAGCGATTGTTTTTGGAAAATTTTGTTGAAAATATTGAGAACGAATAGCAAGAGCATCATGTGATTTTGCTTCTGATAAAAGAGCATTCGTTTCCGCAATTGCCTCTTGTAAACCACCTGTTTCACCATTATAGTGGTTTAAAATATTCATAAAATAGTCCATGTGTTCTCTTTGTGTATCAGGATATGCTTTAAAAAACGCTGATTTTTCTTCTTCAAAAGCTTTATTTACATCTTTATCCATTGTTATAGATTTAATCATTGTTTTTTCATAAGCATCTGTACTTGAACCGTCAACTTCATTAAAATCAGTTGCATGTCCCAATTCGTGTAAGAATAAGAATGGGTCATCACCTGTTGAAATTGAACGACAAGAACCGTTATAATACGAATCTAAAGAATCATCTATGCTTTCTAAAAAGTCTATTGATTTTCCTAATTTTATTAATTCTTCCCCAGGAATTTGTTTTAGAGTTGATAAAAGTTTCTTTTTATCACCTATAAAATTATCTTTTGCAGTTAAAACTGCTTTATTATTTTTATTTTTTAAATCTTGAACAGAAATTGAATTTTCATCAACATTAATTTCAAATTTATCATTATTTCTTGAGGTTATAAATTTATTTTCATTTATCACTTCAAAAGTTTGACTTTTATTTAAAAGAACCTTTCCGTTTTTATCAGTGATTTTATAATCAACAATTCTATTTCCCAAAGGATCATTTTCGTACAAATATTGTGTACGTGTTCCGTCAGGTGATGTCATATCTTTTTTAACAGAAACTATGCCTGTTTTTTTATCAATTTTTCCGGAAGAAACATTTTTTTCTTTTCCAGATGGAGTTTTATATGTAATATCGTAAACACCTTTAACTACTGATGGTGTAACATATTCATAATGATTAACTTTACCATTTTTATCTTTTACAATACGAACTTCGCTATCAAAAACAGGTCTACCTAAACTGTCATCTTCATGCAAACGAACTTTTGAAACATTATTATTTCTTAAATCTGTTGTTTTCTTTATAACATAACGTTTTCCGTCATTTTCATAATGGGTAACATCTTCAATTGTTTGACGGTTCAAATTTTTATCAAAACCGACTGTTTTCACATTTTTATCGCTATTTTTTGCAGAAATAACATATTCATCTTTTACATATCTATTTTTTGTAAATTGAATTTCTTCTAATTTATCACCTACAACATTCTCCATTTCAAGAACTTTATCAGTAATTTTTTCCGTTGACGGAATATTTGGAGTTTGTGCAGTTAAAACAATATTTTCTACTGACAATTTTGTTTTTGTTAATGGCAATGCTCTTTTTAAATCTTCCGGCATTAATTTATCAGTGAAATGCATCATTTCTTTACCGGAATATTTATAATCACCTTTTTTGTCTTTTGTTTCAGAAATTTGTGTAAGCATATTTAAATGATCTAAAGGTTTTGATGCCATTAAATATACAAAATCCGCTTTCATATTAGGATTTTTAGACAAAGTATAAATAGAATTCCATTTTTTAGGTTCTTCTATTAAATAATTTTCTAATTTTGCTAAATTATTTTGATTAAATTTCTTTTTACCATTAGGCATTCTCACATCAGAAAGCATTTTCATGGAATTATCAAGATTAAATTCTTTGTTTGAACTTTCAAAACTATCACTTACACTTGGTTTTGTAACATAATTTGAATTTTCTTTTGGTTTTTTGCCTGTAAATACTGGATTTAAAGAATAATTTGTAATCGGTTGAATATGCATATAAAATTTCCTTATGTCAAATTTAATGCTCGTAAAAAATTAAATTGCCATGCATGTTAACAAATTGATACAAATAATTAAATTATAAAAATAGGGCGGATTT
>CAZKJV010000046.1:0-11261 GCA_964553175.1 uncultured Muribaculaceae bacterium
AGCGACTGCCAACCAATGCCCGTCAATCGCCTTGCAATTGGTGTAATTACTGGATATTATGACATGTTCAGCAATGACTATATTTTGTTCTTTTTTGACAAAAAGTGAGTAGTCAGTAAAAAACGTAACATGTTTTAATGTTTTTTGAAATTCAGTCAATTTTATGGTTTTAGGTGTTTTATGTCGGTATATGTTATCGATAAGTAATATTAAATCTTCTAATCCAACTTTTTTATTAGAAAATAAACCTAAAAGCCCCTATTTTACTCAAAAGTCTGATATTTTTGTTGTCTCTAATCCTGTAGGTTCAGCCTCTACTGTGGATTATTCAGATTTAATGAAAGAAAGATTTTCTGAAAAGCAATTAGCAAATTTATCAAAAAAAACGCCTGAATATCGTCAAAAAGTTGAAGATTTGGCGTCTACCAAATTGACTGCTGAAAATATTTTATCGTTTACAAAGTATTCAAACATTGATTTTAATTCTAAAAAATTAGTTTCTAAAATCTCAGAAATGGAAAAGCTCTGCGGTGAAAATCTAGAATCTATCGAGATCTCTAACAATCGTTATGATGAAAAAGCCATAGATATTGCCGTAAAAACAAAAGATAACATTAAAAAATCTGAAACTTTAGATGAAAATTTAAACATTCGTTCTGTGCAAGAAATTTCTTATAAAGATATTAACGGCAAAAAAATTGAAATAAAAAAAGCGAAAGATTTTAAAAACGGCGTAACTTCTGAAGTTAAATCTCACGTTATTAGTGAGGATTAAATTCCAGTGCCTTTAAGTGAGGTCATAATCACAAAAGATTACAAAGAAGTGTCTGAGCCGTCAGAAGTTAAAGGTGTTTTTAACACTGTAAGAATTTTTAATGACGGAGTGAAAAGCAAATTTCTTCTGGTTCTATTGATAAAAAAACAGGAATAAAAACCGTAAAAAAAGATATGACTTCTTTCGACGGTACAAGAACTCAGTATGAATATTCGGACGATCCTTTAGGGAATAGGATTGTAGATTATAAAATTACAGACAAAGAAGGTAATGTTTTATATAAAAATTCCGAAGCGTTTGAAGTTATTGATGAAAACACGTTTATATCTTCAAAAAATGACAAATCTTATGAGATTAAATATTCAGATGACGATAACAAATTATCTGTAAAAGACCGTAAAACAAACGACAGTACTGAACTTGATTTGCACATGTTTATATTTGGTTCAAAATCTAAATTAATTCCAACGCTAAAAAAAGTTTCAGGTGATGAATTAATCAAGATGAGTCAAAATGTTAAACGTTTATTTTATCAAGAGTCTCAAATGAATTCGTCTTATAAACCAGGGGATAAAGATGTAAACAGTAATGCTGATGATTACATTTTAATTCACGAGCTTGGGCATGCAAAAGATATGAAAGATTATGATACGACGTCGTTTAAGACTAAAGATGCAACAGAAAAATTGTTAATATCTTCAAATCCGAAAGTTATAGATACTTATTTAGAAGAAAAAAGTTTGTTTAATGAAAATTTCTCTGATGTTCAAAGAGAAAATATAGATTATTTTATAAACGGCACGGGTCGTTACCCTGCAAGTCGTTCGGTAAAAGAAACGATTGCGGAAATTAATGCGATATTAAACACTTGCAACGATGTTGAAAAATACTCTTTGCGTTCAATGTATATGCAACAATATTTTCCTAAAACAATAAGTACGCTTGCGGAAATGTTATAATAAAGTTATAATGAATTTATGGAGAGATTTATTATGATTAAAAAATTTATTGCGTTCACATTATCAGAAGTATTGCTTGTTACTGGCATTATTGGGGTTATTGGTGCTTTGACCATACCTAATATGAAAAAATCTTATGAGAGAAAGGCTAGAATTGCAAAGGCAAAAGCTGATTTTTATAATCTCGATACAGCTATACAAAAACTTGATATTCAAGAGGTTTTACTCGGTAAAAGTACTATTGAAGAGTTGTCTTTAGCCCTTATAAATGCATTGAAAGAAAATGTGAAATTTAATCATGTTTGTGGAAAAAATTCTGAAGGCAATATATGCTTTACTTCAGATTATGCAAATTCAGGTATGTCCACTTTTTTAAATTCAAATGGAAGTAATTGTGCAACGGGTATTTTAAAAGATAATACAGAAATGCTCTTGTGTGCAGTTAACTACGTACAGGGTACTCTTTTTGGCTTCATATTGATAGATGTTGATGGTGCAAGCAAAGGTATTCAAAATAGGGGTGATGACCTATTTTACTTTGAATTTGCAGGTAACGCTGGCGGTGATGGTTTAAAATATACCCAATCTCCGGAAATTGATATTTTGAACTAGTTTACAAGCAACTTTTAAATTCTAGAATGAAATCTTCAAAATCGTTGTAGATTTCTTTTGTTGTGATTTCATTTAAGTCTATTGTATATTTTCTGTTTTCAGGGCTATCAAGTCCACTGTGTTTTGAATCAACAACAATAGAATTACCATCTTGTGTCATTGTAAATTCGCTTTCTTGACGTTTATTTACGAATTTTACAGAGTAGCTGGTTTCTGTTTCTACAAGTGGAATATCAGTACCTGAAAGTACGTCTTCGTATTCTTTCAGTAATTCTTCAATCGCAGGTTTGATAACCTTTTCAAGTTTTTTTGTGAAAATTTGTCTGAATAATTTGAAATTTTTATGAGAATTTTGGCTTGGTATTTTGTTTTCTTCTAACCAGTTATCATCGTTTTTTTTTTGAGTGTCTATTATGTATAATAGATTAGGTGCAGTTTTTGCTTGTTCTAAGCCTGTTTTTAGTTCTTCTTCTATTTCTTCAAAAGAAGATTTGTCTAAATTGTAAATGCAACCACAAAGAGTTTCTTCTGCACCGATGTTTTTGTTTAATCTGTTCCATACAACCATAGAACCCTCAAGGTTTGTGTTTGCAAGTAGTAAATAGAATGTGTTTTTATGTTTTGTTAAAGCAACTGTGTCTGTTGCACGGATATTTGATTTTATTGTATCAATAATGTTTTGTGTGCTTGGTTTTAGACGAGAATTTTCGTTTGGTTCAAGTGCAATAAATACGCCGTCGATTTTTTTTGAGTCCAAGTAGTCCATTTCGTTTTGGAATACTTTTGAGCTATATTTTGCTGTGTAAAATCCTGTTTCTTCGTCAATTGCGTTTAATTGAGTAAGTAATTTTTCATATTTTTTGTGTTGTTGGCGTAATTCATTTTTTTGCAAGCTCCAGATTGTACGCATTAAGATTTCAGAATTTGCGTATTGAACAGCAACTACGTCGTTGATACCTGTTTTGTTTGCAATTCTTACGAATTGAGAATTGTATGTTTCAAGTAATAATATAATTGGAACAGATGTAATATTTTTAATCTTTTTGATTAAATCCAAACAGAACGGTTCTTCCATTGAGTTTTGACAATTTAAAATGATTGCTTGAGGTTTTTCTGACTCAATTGAAGCCAGTGCGTCTTGATATGTTCTTATCAAAATGCTGTCAATGTTTCTAAGTTGAACAAGTTCTGAACTTAGTAAGTTGATGATTGTTTCGTTGTTTGTAACTAAAATTACATTTGTTCCTGAATACATTTTTAATCCTCTATGATAATTTGTTTATTAATAACTCCGCTTTATTTAAGATTGATTCTCTTAAAATTTTTGGTTCGTCTAATTTTATATTTAATATTTTAACATAATCTTTGCATAATTGCTCTTCTTTAAAGATTGGTTGCACAAGTTTGTCTACGGTGTAAACTAATGCACATTCAACAGGTATTGAAGAATTTTTTGGATTATGGTGATATTTTATAGTGTTTGTTAATAATATTGGCAATTGCCATTTTTTTGATAATGCAGCACCAATTTCGGCGTGGTTTGTACCTAAAAATGCGTTTTCGGTTTCTATTATATCTGAACCTTCGTCAACAAGCTCTTGGATTTTCTTTAGAGAAGTTTTGTCTTGCATGTTGATTATGAGTTTGCCGATATCATGCATAAATCCTACCATAAAAGCAACGTCGCTATCCATAATTTTTAAATGTTGTGACATAAATTCACAGCCGACAGCGGTTGAAATAGCGTGTTCCCAAAGCTCTTTATTTTTTCCTGATGAAAACATTGGTTTCATTGCAGAGGCAATAATAATATTTTTAGCTTGATTCATTCCTAAAAGAGCTAATGCTCTTGTGATTGAGGTTATTTGCTGTGCAAATCCGTAGTATGCGGAATTAACCAAGTTTAAAACTTTTATGCTTAATGATTGGTCATAACTTATAATATCGCCTAAATCTTTTAAACTTGAATCGGGGTCTTTTACGATACTTAATGCCTTGATTACAACATTAGGCATTGCTGGAACTTCTTTTAAATTATTTAATAATTTATCAATTGAGTTATCCATTGAAAATTAAACCCGATTTTATACTTGCAAGTGTTTTTTGATTGACAAAAAGCTTCCGCTTGCCCCAAAAGCAATACCTAAAACAATCATTGAAACGATAACGATGTTTCCTGCAAATACCGGTGATGGTACAAGGAAAAATTTATGAATATTATTAAGCATCGATTGAACGATATCAACAGGGATTAAAGCTAATAAGGCTCCGACAAAACCGTATAATGCACCTTGCATAATCAACGGAATTCTGATGTACCAGTTGCTCACACCCATAAGTCGCATAATTTCAATTTCTTCTTTTCTGGATTGAATTACAAGTTGAATTGTATTGTTTATAATCGTAATCGTCAGTATTGCCACGATAATAACTACAAATACCGTTGTCGTGTTAACAACTTTGTTCAAAAACTGTATTTTTTTCGCAAGTTCTTGAGCGTAACTCATATCTTCTACAACTGACAGTGATTTAATTTTACTAAACACTTCATTAGTGTTTTCAGGTTTGTCAATTTTTACATGAAGTGTGTCAGGTAGAGGGTTATCAATATCAGAAATATCAAGTTCTTTCTTTAAATCAGCCCAAGAATGTTCTTTTGGTATAATTTTAACTCTTTCTACGTGGTCAAATTCTTTTATTCTTTCTGCAACTATGTTTGCATCAGCGTTAGATTTTAAGTATACAGAAATTTCAAGCACGTTTCCTAATTCGTGTGCGAATGAAGACACTGAAAGAGTTGTTCTTAATAAAGCACCAAACAAGGTTAGAATAGCTGCCATTGTTGTAATAATAGCAAGATTAATTAAACCTGTACGTTTTATATCGTTAAAAATTTCAACCGACATACGGTAAACAATTCTTATTTCTGTTAACCAGTCTTTCGGAATATGATTTTTAACTTTCTTTTTTATTTTTTGTGCTTTAGTTTTATTCATAAGTACCTGCCTGAACGTCACGAATAACTTCGCCGTTATCAAGTGTAATTACACGTTTTCTGAAATAGTCTACGATGTTTTTGTCGTGAGTTGATACAATAACGGTAATTCCTCTTTGGTTAATTTGGTCAAGAATTTGCATAACTTCCAAAGAGTTTTTAGGGTCTAAGTTTCCGGTAGGTTCGTCGGCAATAAGTAATGGCGGACCATTTACAATTGCACGAGCAATACTTACACGTTGTTGTTCCCCACCTGATAATTCAGTTGGTTTTGCTTTCATTTTATCTATAAGTCCTACAACTTTTAAAGCCCCCGTAACTCTTGCGTGAACTTCTTTTGAACTTATTCCCAAAGTTCTGATAACGTATGCAACATTATCATAAACTGTTTGTTTTGGTAGTAATTTGTAATCTTGGAATACGATACCCATACAACGTCTTAAGTTTGGAACTTTGTCTGATGTAAGGTTTGCAATGTTTATACCGCCAATGATTACAGTTCCTGATGATGGAGTTTCTTCTTTGTATAAAATTTTCATCAAAGTAGATTTTCCCGCACCGGATTTTCCTACCAAGAAAACAAATTCACCCGAAAGAATGTCTAAATTAACATTCTTTAGAGCATATTTGTTTTTGTATTTTTTTGTTACCGAGCGTAACTGTATCATTATTTTGTTTCCATTATTTTTGTAATATCTTCAGCTAATTCTGCAGAGTTTAATCTGTAGTATTTCATTAAGTTTTCAAGGTCGCCAGATTGACCGAATGTATCTTGTACGCCAAGTCTGTGAACTGGTACTGGGTGATGTTCAGAAAGAACTTCACAAACTGCTGAACCAACACCGCCGATAACTGAGTGGTTTTCAACTGTAACAACGATACCTGTTTTTGATGCTGATTTTACGATTGCTTCAACATCGATAGGTTTTACCATTGGTAAGTTGATGATTTCTGCATCAATACCGTTTTTAGTTAAAGTTTCTGATGCTTCAATTACTTCTGCAAGAGTTTCACCGTTTGTGATGATTGTTACGTCTTTACCTTCTTTAATAACGTCAGCTTTTGTTAAATCAAAAGTATGACCTTCTTCATAAACATCAGGAACATTTGTTCTAGGAACTCTGATATAAACAGGTCCTACGTGTTTTGCTGCATATTTTACTGCTGCGTTCATTTCTTGACAGTCACAAGGTACAAGAACTTGCATTCCTGGTAAACCTCTCATTAAAGAAACATCTTCTAAAGATTGGTGAGTAGCACCGTCTTCACAAACCGTAATACCGCCGTGTGTACCTACAACTTTTATATTAAATCCTGCGTAACAAGCACCGTTTCTGATTTGGTCGTAATTTCTGCCTGTTGCGAATACAGCGAAACTAGCTAAGAAAGGGATTTTTCCTGTAGTTGAAAGACCGATAGCTGTTGTTGTCATGTCAGCTTCTGCGATACCGCAATCAAACCATCTGTCAGGGAATTCGTTTGCAAACAATTTTGTTTGAGTTGAACCTGCTAGGTCAGAATCTAAAACTACAACATTTTCATTTTCTTTTCCTACTTCTACTAATGCTTTACCGAATGCAGAACGGATAGATTTTCTTTCTTTTTTGTTCACTGTTAACATTAATTTTCTCCTTTTGTTTATTCTTGACAATATTATAACATAAACTATTCATTTTGCCTTAAACTTTGTTTACATGATTTACAAAAAAGGCAATTTTCATGGACAAATAGCGTTTTTAACTATATAGCTATTTGTAAATTAAGGTATTTTCATGACTTCAATTAACAATTTTTTTACACCACAAAAGACTACAAATAAAGGTGAAGCTCAACTTAGTGTATTTTATACAAACGACATGCACGGTGATATTAACCGTTTATCAAAGTTGAAAACAGCAAAAGATTCTTTTGAAAAATCAAACAAAGATAATTCAACTCTTGTTTTGACTGCAGGTGATTGTTTTTATGGTAAAGACAAAAAAAGAATTGGTTTAATTTCAAAAGTTATGAACTGGATGAAATTTGATGCTATGACTTTGGGTAACCACGAATTTACATCTGGTACAGCAGGTCTTTCTGAACATTTGAAAAACATTGATGCAAAAGCTGTTTCAGCAAACTTGGAAATCGGTGAAGATTGCAAATTAAACGAACGTATTGCTGATAAAAAATTAGTTAAATCTGCCGTATTTATGAAAGGCGGACACAAATTTGCCGTAATCGGTGCTTCTCCATTTGATGCAGAAGTTGGTATTACAGAAGATGCAAAATCAGGCGTTAGAGTAAAAGATATTGATAAAACTATCAAAGCTATTAACGAAGAAGCAAAAAATCTTGAAAAACAAGGTATAAATAAAATTATTTTATTATCTCACTTAGGTTATGGCGAACACGCTGATCTTAAAGTAGCTAGAGAAACAGAAGGTATTGATATTATCGTTGGCGGGCACTCTCATGCTGTTATTGACGGTGTAAATGATAAAGACAATGGTGGCGAAAGAAAATTAAACCTTGTTAAATCAAAACGTGGTGAAAACGTTGTTGTTACTCAAGCCGGTAAATTGAACGAAAAAGTTGGTTTCTTAGACGTTGTTTTCGATGAAAATGGTGTTATTAAAGCTGACTCAATCAAAAATAGATTAGCAAATGTTGTTGATTTTGCAGAAGACAAAGCCGTAAATAATTTGATGGTTGAAACTTTAGGCGAAAAGAAACATTTAGCAACGGTAAAAAATGGTTATGACCCTGAATGTGAATTTGAAGAAAGATACAGAGAAAATCCTGTTCACAATATGTTAGCTGATGCAGTTCTTGAAAAAGGTAAAAAACAAGGCGTTCAAGGTGTTTTATTTGCTACAAACACTGTAAAAGGTGGTGCTAACCAAGAAATTACAAACTATAACTTAAAATATGAAATGTTACCTTATAACAGTCAATACGTATCAGCAGAAGTTTCTGAAAAAGATTTAGTTGATTTGTTAAACGCAACATCTTCAAAAGTGTTTGGTGAAGTTGACCCTCCATTATTAAGATGTGCAGGTATGAAATATACAATTGACCAAGCAGGTAATAAAACTCCATTAACAAAACTTGAAATGACTGACGAAAATGGCAATGTTACAGCATCAGTTGATACAAAAAATCCAAGAGCTGATAAAAAAGTTAAAGTTGCATTTGACTCATATTTATTCTCAGCAGAATATTCAAAACCAATTTTAGCTAAATATAAAGATTCTGCACAAGTTGTAGGTGAACAACAAGAAATATTCTCTGATTACTTAGAAAAAAGAGGAACAGTAGATTTCTCTATGCCAAAAGAAAACAGAATTACCATTAAATATAACGACTTAGAAAACTATTGTCCGCAATATTCAATGGACGACAAAGTGAAAACATTAAAAAATGCGTAAGATATTAAGTAAGATAAAGCGACTGAGCATTGCTCAGTCGCTTTATCATTGACGGTTGTTGAATTAAGTGATAATATGTTAAAAAATAATTGAGGAAGATATTATGATAAACTTTTCAAAAATAATGAAAAAAGCGTTTACTTTGTCAGAAGTTTTACTTGTTGTAGGTATTATTGGTCTTGTTTCAGCACTGACAATTCCAAACGTGAATAGAGGGGTAAATGAAGAAAAATTTGCCGTACTTTTTCGCTCAACGATTGAACAATTAAACGCAGCACAAGGAAAATTGCTTTCGGAATATGGTTCTATTGAAAATGCTACCTCTGATTGTGATAGAGATAAACAAATTTGTTATGGTAATAAATTAGTAAACTATTTAGATGTCGCACTAAATTGTACTAATACAGGTAGTACCAGATGTTTTTTAGATTCAAATATGTTTGAATTTGATGGTAGTAGTTCTATTCGAGATTCTGGTGGATATTCTTTTGTATTGCAAAATGGTGCAAGTGTTTATATTCGTTCTATGAATTTAGCGTTTACAACGAGTGGCGTAGATGTTGATTTAGATGGTCCAAATAAAGGTCCAAACAGAAAAGGGTATGATATTTTTGTATTGCAAACGAATTTAGATTTATACTTTGAACCTCGTGAGATGAGAAATGAAGTAATGAATAATGATGGTTCTTTAAAGATTATAAACGAGTATGATTTTTATTCAGAATGGTTGTATAATTATGGAAACATGGATTATTTGAAATGCCCTAATGATTTGAACTGGGTTAATAAACATTCTTGCAGTTAAAGGTTTACATTTGTTTAAAAAAAACTGTAATAAAGGCATTTTTCGATAGGAAAATGCCTTTATATAATATATAAGTGTGTGAACAAGGTATTATTGTGACGTCAATTAATAATATTTTTTCAAATCCATTTAAACCAAAATATAAGGCTAATTCCGGTGAAACTGAATTAGGCTTGTTCTACACGAATGACATGCACGGAGATGTTAACAGGTTAAGTAAATTCAAAACCGCACATGACAAGTTTATGTCGGCAAATAAAGACACGCAGAATTTAACTCTTGCTGCGGGTGATTGTTTGTTTGGTTCAAATAAACAACGAAATTCACTTATGGTTAAATTGTTTAATCTAATGGGATTGGACGCTTTGGCTTTGGGTAACCACGAATTTGCGGGCGGTAGTAAAAAGTTATCGGATTCTTTAGAAAATACCGAGTTTAAAACAGTGTCTGCAAATTTAGAAATTGATAAAGATAATCCATTACAAAAAAGTATTAAAAATAAAAAATTAGTTAAATCTGCCGTATTTATGAAAGGTGGACACAAATTTGCCGTAATTGGTGCTTCTCCGTTTGATTCTTATATTAATTCTACGGATAAATCAGTAAGCGTTAAAAATTTAGATAATACGATAAAAGAGATTAACGAAGAAACTAAAAAACTAGAAGAACAAGGCATAAATAAAATTATCTTGTTATCCCATTTGGGTTACGGAGAACAAGGCGACTTAGCCGTTGCTCGTCAAACTCAAGGGGTTGATATTATCGTCGGCGGTCATTCTCATACGGTAATTGATGGGGTAAATGCAACTTCTCCACGTGATAAAAAAGATGTTCATAAACTAAATTTGTTAATGTCAAAACGTAATGAACCTGTTTTGATTACTCAAGCTGGCGGTATGAATGAATATGCAGGTTATTTGAATGTCATTTTTGATGAAAAAGGAGTTTTAAAAACTAATAAAATTGAAAATAAATTAGTAGACTTAAATCAATTTGAAGACTCTTCTATTGCAAATAAATTAATGGACGAAGAATTAGGCGAAAAAGTTAAACTTGCTGACGTCAAAGGTGAATATTCTCCTAAAAATTCATTCTCTGAACGAAATTTAGCAAATCCGCTTGCAAATGCTTTTGCTGATGCTATTTTGGCACGTGGTAAAAAATACGGTGCAGATATTTCATTGTTTAATGGTGCAACAATAAGAGGCGGTGCAAAAGGTCAAATTACAAATTATGATGTAAAATTTGCAATGCTTCCGTTTAATAGTGAAATAAAAGTTGTTGAAATTTCTGAAAAAGATTTAGTTCAAATGTTGAAAAATACTGTTGGTTCAACTATGACAACAAAAGACGAACCTGCTCTTTTGAGAGCTTCAGGCATGAAATATTCTGTGCGAAATGACAAAGAATATTTCTTAAATGGTGGAACAGAACCAATTCAAAAAATTAAGATTGGCAAAAGAGATATTGATGTTGAAAATCCAGATGAAAATAAAAAATTAAAAGTTGCTTTGAATTCTTATTTATTCTCAATGCCTGAAACAAAAGATGTTTTGGCTAAATATAAAGATTTTGCCGTATCAATCGGGCATGAACAAGAAATTTTTATGGAGTATTTAAAAGAACACGAAACTCTTGATTTTACAAAAACTGAAGAACGTGTAAAACAAACTGCTTCTTATGGGTCAAGAATTGAATTTGATTC